>CAZLGK010000020.1:0-24753 GCA_964559365.1 uncultured Flavobacterium sp. | reverse complement strand
ATTTGCCTTTTGCAACACAATCGGCATTAACATTAAGTCAAACGGCTATTAAAATGTTGAAAAATGTGTTTGAAGAAGGTGAAATTTACAATAAAGCCGGAATTAATTTAACCGAAATTATTCCGCAAGAAGAAAAACAATTTCACTTGTTTGAAGAAGAAAATCCGAAGCACGAGAAGTTGATGAAAGTGATGGATACCATTCGTAAAAAAACCGGCGAACGCAAAATTAGATTAGGTAACCAAGACCTAAATAAAACTTGGAAAATGAAACAAAATCATTTATCGAAAAGATATACCACTAATAGTAAAGAATTACTTGAAATAAAATGTCACTAAAACCCGAACTTACTTTTTTTATTCCTGATACGGAAAACGCAAAAGAATTCCCTTTTATCGTCGATGGAATAAAAGCAGGTTTTCCATCGCCCGCTGCTGATTTTGACGAAACAAAAATAAGCATTGACCAACTCGTTGTAAAAAATGAAACCGCCACTTTTTACGCCAAAGCAAATGGAAATTCAATGATTGGTGCTGGAATAGATGATGGCGATATTTTAGTAATTGATAGAAGTATTGAACCAACGGATAATAAAATTGCAGTTTGTTTTATTGATGGCGATTTCACCATTAAACGTATTAAAATAGAAGAAGATTGTATTTACTTACAACCCGAAAACCCAAAATTTAAATCTATAAAAGTAACCGAAGACAATGATCTAATCATTTGGGGAATTGTAACTTATGTAGTTAAAAAAGTATAAAAATGTTAAAATTACCTAACGTAACAACGAGCATATTCTCTGTAATGTCGCAATTAGCAAACGAACACGGAGCCATTAATTTATCGCAAGGGTTTCCAAATTTTCCAGTGGATGAACGATTATTACAAATATCAGAACGCCTAATTCGCGAAAACATTCATCAATATACGCCAATGACAGGCTTGCCATCCTTGATGGAGAAAATTGCGTTACTTACAGAGAAAAATTATCAGCGAAAAGTAAACATTGGTACAGAAATGCTCATTACGGCTGGCGCTACACAAGGCGTTTTTACTACTATTAATACTTTTGTAAACGCTGGTGACGAAGTTTTGATTTTAGATCCAAGTTACGACAGTTATGAGCCTTCGGTTTTAGTCGCTGGCGGAAAACCTGTTCGCGTTTCTTTAAATCATGATTATTCGCCCAATTTTAATACTATTGAAGTTGCAATTACTCCTAAAACAAAGCTGATTGTAATTAATAATCCGCACAATCCAACTGGTAGAATTTGGACAGAAAGTGAAATTGAAACTTTAGAAGCCATTTTAGAAAAGTATCCGCAAATTTTAATTTTAAGCGATGAAGTGTATGAATACATTTCGTTTTCACATCCACATATTTCATTTAATACACGACCAAAATTAATAGAGCGAACAATTGTAGCTTCTTCTTTTGGAAAATCGTTACACGTTACAGGCTGGAAAGTTGGTTACTTAATTGCGCCAGAAAAACTAATGTTTGAAATGAAAAAAGTGCACCAATTTTTAGTATTTAGCGTGAATAGTTTTTCACAAAATGCTATTGCCGAATATTTAGATATTGTTGATTTTAGTGAAGTTGCCAAAATGTATAAAGCAAAACGCGATTTGTTTCAAAGCTTATTAAAAAATAGTCGTTTTGAATTGATGCCTTGCGATGGAACTTACTTTCAAGTAGTGAATTATAATCAAATTTCAACTGCAAACGATGTAGATTTCGCCAAAGAATTAATTATAAAAAACGGAGTAGCTTCGATACCAATTTCGGTATTTTATAACGATGCAACAGACAGACATATGTTGCGTTTTTGTTTTGCAAAAACAGATGAAACATTAATTGCGGCTGCAGAAAAATTAAATAAAATTTAATTGTTTTATTTAAGCTATCTTTACTTAAAACATAGAAATTATGGCAAAAAGTCAAGACGCGAAGAAAACGGCTAAAAAAGAACCTTTAAAAACTGCTAAAGAAAAAAAAGCAGAAAAACGAGATAAGAAAAATTCGCCAAAGCGAGATTAAATAAAAAAACACGAAATCAATTCGTGTTTTTTTATTTAATTAATTCATATTTTCAATTGCTTGAATGGCTGGTAGAAAATCAATTTCTTTTACGTGCTCGAAAAAATCAATTTCAGTTTCGTGCGGTAAAAAGTCAGAAATAATTCTAATAATAAAATCTTGAGGTCTTTTCAAAAACATAAAAGTATAATCTTCCATATTCACAATGGTTTCTTTCTTTAAGTTGGTAGTACGAACAAACTTATCCGAAGTCAATGAAGAAAGTACTGGTAAATTAAGTTTTGCTTCTGTTTCAATTGATTTTCCGTTTTCAAACAAACCTCCTTCGTAACCGTATAAAGAAGCAGTTTTAATTTCAATTGGTTTTCCAAAGCCTAAATTCTTCGGCAATTCTACTTCTTTACCCACTATTGCGGCAAAACCAACCAGCACAACACAGTCTGAATTTGGTAAATGCATCATGGTTTTAGCCATGCTTTCACGGCCAATTCCGGAAGCAAAAACTTGGTACTTATGCTTAGATTTTGATATTTTATTTATGGCCATTAACGCTTTTTCGCGTTCGATTTCCATAGGAGTTATGATTATAATATTCATTTAAAACGATTTGTTACAAAAGTACAATTCATAATTAAAATAAATACGAATTTACGAACAAGTTCAAAAAAATCATATTTCGATTTGTTAATAAATAAGACTTGAATAAACCATAAATAATTGTATTTTTACCATTCGAAAATTTAAAAAATCAAATGGGTAAAATTATAGCAATTGCGAATCAAAAAGGCGGTGTAGGTAAAACTACAACTTCTGTGAATCTTGCGGCATCACTAGGTGTATTAGAAAAAAAAGTGCTCTTAATTGATGCAGACCCACAAGCAAATGCTAGTTCTGGTCTTGGTATAGACGTAGAAAATGTAGAAGTAGGAAGTTACCAAGTTATAGAACATAGTAGTACGCCTAAAGAAGCCATTATTACTTGTTCGGCACCAAATGTTGATATTATCCCAGCTCATATTGATTTAGTTGCAATTGAAATTGAATTAGTTGACAAAGAGAATCGTGAATATATGCTTAAAAAAGCATTGGAATCTATAAAAGACGATTACGATTATATCATTATAGATTGTGCGCCTTCATTAGGCTTACTTACTCTAAATGCGCTTACTGCAGCTGATAGTGTTATTATTCCTATTCAGTGTGAATACTTTGCGTTAGAAGGTTTAGGAAAGCTCTTAAACACAATAAAAAGTGTTCAAAAAATTCACAATCCTGAACTTGACATTGAAGGTTTATTGTTAACGATGTATGATTCTCGTTTAAGATTATCAAACCAAGTAGTTGAAGAAGTACAAAAGCATTTTAACGACATGGTTTTTGAAACAGTAATTCAAAGAAATATTAAGCTAAGCGAAGCTCCAAGTTTTGGAGAAAGTATTATTAATTATGATGCGACTAGTAAAGGCGCTTCTAATTATTTAAGTTTAGCAGAAGAAATTATCAATAAAAACAAATAATTTTTATGGCAAAAGCGGTAAAAAAACAAGCATTAGGAAGAGGATTATCGGCTTTATTAAAGGACCCTTCAAATGATATTAAATCAGCTGAAGATAAAGGTGCAGATAAAGTTGTAGGAAGTATTATTGAGCTTGAATTAGATTCAATTGAATTAAACCCTTTTCAACCAAGAAGCAACTTCAACGAAGAAGCCTTACAAGAATTAGCTGCTTCTATTAAAGAACTAGGCGTAATTCAACCTATTACGGTTAGAAAATTAGACTTTAATAAATACCAATTAATTTCTGGAGAACGTCGTTTGCGTGCTTCAAAATTATTAGGACTTGAAACAGTTCCTGCCTATATTCGTTTGGCAAACGACAATGAATCTTTAGTTATGGCTTTAGTTGAAAACATTCAACGTCATGATTTAGATCCTATTGAAGTTGCTATTTCTTACCAAAGATTAATTGAAGAAATTAATCTTACACAAGAAGAACTGAGTGAGCGTGTAGGAAAAAAACGTTCTACAATTACTAACTACTTGCGTTTATTAAAGCTTGATCCAATTATTCAAACAGGAATGCGAGATGGTTTTATT
The DNA here is from genome assembly GCA_964559365.1 of uncultured Flavobacterium sp. Taxonomy (GTDB): domain Bacteria; phylum Bacteroidota; class Bacteroidia; order Flavobacteriales; family Flavobacteriaceae; genus Flavobacterium. The sequence continues at coordinate 20,611 of CAZLGK010000020.1, read as the reverse complement.
TCCATGGGGCATGGTAGAGCTTTAATTAATATTGATGACCAAGATGCGCAAAGTGATATTTACCACAAAGTTGTTACTGAGAACTTATCAGTAAGAGATACAGAAGCATTAGTTAAAAAATACCAAGAAAGTTTAAAGCCAAAACCAGCAAAATCTACAAGTAAATTATCTTTTGAATTAAAAGATGAAGACAAGAAAGCTTTTGCTAATTATTTTGGAACAAAAGTTGACATAAATGTAGCTAATAATGGAAAAGGTAAAATTACTATTCCATTCCACTCTGAAGAAGATTTTAATAGAATTTTAAAACTTATCAATAGTTAGTGAAAAAGTATATTTTATTTTTCATCCTAAGTATTTTTTCTTTTAACTCTAATGCTCAAGAAGAGCTTTCGTTAAAAGTTAAAGATACTGTACAAACTATTGTAAATCCATTATCTCCTGCAAAAGCAGGCTTTTACTCGGCAGTTTTACCCGGACTAGGACAAGCTTATAATAAAAAATATTGGAAAATTCCAATCATTTATATTGGATTAGGTTCAGGTATATATTTTTATACTTGGAACAATAAAAAATACCATGATTTTAGGAATGAATACAAACGAAGATTAGACGGAACATCTGATCCCAATCACCCTATTTACGGAGAATTAGACAATGACCGGTTAATTAGAGCACAACAATTCCATCAAAAGAATAGAGATTTATCTGCTTTAATAACAGCTGCTATTTATATATTAAATATTGTTGACGCTAATGTTGACGCTCATTTAATGCAGTTTAATGTGAATGACAATCTATCTATAAGTCCTGAATTTAATCAAAATGAAATTGATAACAGATTTAGTACAGGAATAAAGCTCACTTTAAATTTTTAACATTTCATTAGCTAACACAAATTAAAAAAACAAACTAATTCTTTATGAAAATAGCACTTTTAGGTTACGGAAAAATGGGAAAAGTTATTGAAGAAATAGCTCTGAAAAGAGGTCATTCGATTGTTCTTAAAAAAACAAGCTCAGATAGCTTTGAAGGTATAGATAACGCAGATGTTGCTATAGATTTTAGTACACCAAACACTGCTATATGTCATATTTCAGAATGTTTAAATAGAAATATCCCTATTATTTCGGGGACTACAGGTTGGCTAAACGATTATGACAAAATGGTTGATCTGTGCAATCAAAAAAAAGGAAGTTTTATTTATGGCTCAAATTTTAGTTTAGGTGTAAATATTTTTTTTGAATTAAACAGACAGTTAGCCAAAATGATGCAAAACCTAAAACAATACAATGTTTCAATGGAAGAAGTTCATCATACTGAAAAACTAGATGCACCAAGTGGAACAGCTATTTCATTAGCAAATGATATCATAAATAATTCAGATTATACAAATTGGTCATTAACAAAAGAAGATAATAGTTTATACATTGACGCTAAAAGAATAGAGAATGTACCAGGAACACATAGTGTTTTTTATGATTCTAATGTAGATCAAATAGAAATTAAACATACAGCCCATTCAAGAGAAGGTTTTGCATTAGGCGCAGTTATAGCAGCAGAATGGATTATTGGAAAAAAAGGAGTTTTTACAATGAAAGATGTATTAAGCATTTAAATCATTAGTAATTAATATTAAAGAAAAAAAACATGTCAGTAACAGGTTGGTTAATATTTATAGTAATAGTTCAAGTAATACACTTTGCTGGAACTTGGAAATTATACGAAAAAGCAGGTAGAAAATCTTGGGAAGCAGCAATACCTGTATACAATGCTATCGTTTTAATGAAAATTATTAATCGTCCTACATGGTGGACTTTTTTACTTTTCATTCCTATTATAAACTTAATAATGTTTCCAGTATTATGGGTTGAAACATTAAGAAGCTTTGGAAAAAACAGTATTTTAGATACTGTTCTTGCAGTAGTTACGTTAGGCTTTTATGTAGCATATGTAAACTACACTCAGGAGGTTATTTATATTAATGACAGAAGCTTAACACCAGAAAACAAAGGCGCAGAAACAGTAAGTTCTTTATTATTTGCAATTGTTGTTGCTACATTTGTTCATACTTATTTTATACAACCTTACACTATACCATCTTCTTCTTTAGAAAAATCTTTATTAATTGGAGATTTCTTATTTGTAAGTAAATTTCACTATGGAGCAAGAACACCAATGACCGCAGTTGCGGCTCCAATGGTACATGACACATTACCTTTTGTTAAAGTAAAATCATATCTATATAACGATAACGACAAAACCTCTTGGAAAAATAAATTACAATTACCATATTTTAGATTTCCTGGTTTTCAAAAAATAGAACGCAACGACATTGTTGTTTTTAATTGGCCAGCTGATACATTATTCCATATGTACAAATCAGCAGACAGGCGTTACAGCAAACCAATTGATAAAAAAACAAATTATGTTAAAAGATGTACTGCTATTGCTGGAGATACACTAAGCATTGTAGACGGAATTGTATTTATAAACGGAAAAGAATCTGTTTTACCAGAAAGAGCAAGACCACAATATTCATATAAAGTTGCTTTAGATGGAAAAACAAATATTAATTTTGAATACATATTAGATGAACTTAATATAACAGATGGTGCATATCAAATAGCGCCAGATACTATTGTATTTAGCGCATTGCCATTTGATAATGCAGAACGTCTAAAAAATATTCCTGGTATTTCACTTGTTAAGAGAATAATCAACAAAGGTGCTGAAGATGGAATTTTCCCCGATTTTGGTGATGGAAAAGTTCCAACGAATAGAAACTGGAACAAAGACAATATGGGTCCAATTTATATTCCTGAAGCTGGAAAAACCATTTCGCTAAATAAAGAAAACCTACCTTTTTACAACAAAATCATCAGCGAGTATGAAGGTAATGAGTTAAGTATTTCTGGTAATGAAATTAAAATTAATGGACAAGTTGCTACGTCTTATACTTTTAAACAAGATTACTATTGGATGATGGGAGATAATAGACATAATTCATTAGACGCTCGTTATTATGGTTTTACACCTGCTGATCATATAGTAGGTAAACCAATATTTATTTGGATGAGTTGGAATTCAAATGGGAAAGGAATTATGAATAAAATAAGATGGGAACGTTTATTTACAACAGTAAGCGGTGAAGGTCAACCACAATCTTACTTCAAATACTTCTTATTTCTTTTAGGATTATATTTTGTAGGAGAATATTTTTGGAAAAAAAAGAAAGCTAAGGAAGGAAATTAATCTTTGCTTTTAAAGAAATAAAAAATGAAGAAAATAATTTTATTAATACTACTATCCATTTCAGGAAACATATCTGCTCAAAAAAATCCATTAGAAATAATTAATGATTTTTTTACAACTTATGAAAAAGACGCAGGAAAAGCAGTAAAAGAACTCTATGCTACAAATCCATGGACTGAGAGAAAAAAAGATGATATTGATCAAATAATAAGTACAGTAAAAGGTTTAACCGAAAATTTTATTGGAAAATATTATGGCTTTGAAATTATTACTTCGAAAAAAATTTCAGAGAGCTTTATATTATACTCATATTTGGTTAAATATGAAAGACAACCTCTACGATTTACATTTAAATTTTATAAACCAAATCAAAAATGGGTGCTGTTTTCATACTCTCTTGATGACCATTTAGACGCCGAACTAGAAGAAGCTGCTAAATTACAATACTTAGAATCAAATAAAAGATAATGAACATTTTATTACATCCTACATATTTTCCTTCTATAAGCCATTATGTGGCCATGATAAAAGCGGAAACTATTACTTTTGAAATAGAAGATAACTTTCAAAAACAAAGTAATCGTAACAGGATGTATATATATAGCCCAAATGGTATTCAGCTTTTAAACATTCCCGTTAAAAAAGCTGAAGGTAATCACAAAAAATATAAAGACACGAAAATTGAAAATGATTTTGATTGGAAAAAAAACCATTGGAAATCGTTAGAAGCTGCTTATCGTTCTTCTCCATATTTTGAATTTTTTGAAGATGATTTCATTCCATTATTTGAAAAAAAACATGAATTCTTAATTGATTTAAACTTTGAACTATTTGATTTAATTAATGAATCTCTTGGAATACATTTTCCTTTTGAAAAAACTACTGAATATTTTCATGAAAGCATTATAGAAAATGACTTTAGGTATCTAGTAAACGGAAAAAAAGACACCTTTAAAAACGATCATTATATTCAAGTGTTTGAATCAAAACAAGGCTTTATTCCTAATTTGAGTATTCTAGATTTATTGTTTAATGAAGGTAGACATGCTGTTGATTATCTAAAAAAACAAAGCATTTAATTTTTAGAATTAGTAGATAAATTAAGCCTAGTATAAATTGGATAATGATCACTAAGCTGAATTGAATTGTCTGTTTTAAATTCTTTTACATCAATACCTTCTTCTACAAAAACATAATCTATTCTGGCAGGATAATATTTAAAATTATAAGAAGCACCAAATCCTGTTCCTGCCTTTTCAAAAGCATCATCCATATTTCCTTTAATAGTTCTATAAACATATGAAAACGCACTGTTATTCATATCTCCACAAACAATTTTAGGATATTTACATCCATCAAAGTGTTTTTGTATTAATTCTGATTGCAATTGTTGATCTTTAAATGCACTACTAATTCGTTTAAAAATAAATTTAGACTTGTTTTCGTCTAAGGTTTCATGAATATCTGTACTAATTTTAATCGATTGTAAATGCATACTATAAACTCTTATGGTATCAACATTTTTAATTATATCAGCATAAATTACGTTATTACTTGAATTAGGAAAAACAATTTCACCAGTATTAATAATTTCATATTTAGAAAAAATTGCTTGTCCATATTTATTTTTCCCACCTTTTAACATAATGTGTTTATAGGCAAAATTTCGAACTCTAACATTGTCATTGGGAGAATATTCTTGTAAACATAAAATATCAGGATTATAATCTTGTATTACTTCTGTAATTTGTTCCGGGACTTCCTTATTAGGTAACCATTCATACAAATTAAACAATCGCACATTAAAACTCATTAATGTAAAATCGGTACTTTCTTGTTGTTTATTTGTTTCAGAAAATTTATAAAACTTATTTATGAAAGTAAAACCAATTAAAAGTACAAATGCAGATAGAAAAAATTTACGTTTTAATTGAAGCAACCAAACAATAAAAAAGATAAAGTTTAAAAATAAAAAAAATGGCATTAATAAAGTAAGAACACTTAAAAAAGGAAATAATTTAGGCGATAAAAAAGGCAAAACGTAAGCAACAAAAGTTACTAAAGCAAGAACTTTATTAAAGAAAAAGGCTATTTTACTTATCCACGATTCTTCTTGCATTATTTACCCACTTTAAATAAAAATTCTTTTTCTTCTTTTGTTAAACTATCATAACCCGATTGAGAAATTCGGTCTAAGATATCATCAATCTTTTTCTGATCCATACTTTTCTCTTTTTTAGTAAAAGAAGTTGAAGTTGGATTAGCTTTATTTTTATGCACCTTCTTAAAAGGTGTTTTTTTCTTCGGTTTAAGTATATTCTCAAAAAAATCTTGAACAGAAGATGTTATTTTAGAAACATCTATTCCCGAATTTAGCATTTTTATATACAAAAAGCCAAATAAAGCTCCAGCTAAATGCGCTAAATGCCCACCGCTATTATCTAAAGGTAACTGAATTAAATCCAACAAAACAATAACAAATGCTACTTGCCAAAGTTTAACAACTCCTATTAGCATTAATCGGATTTGCATATAAGGAGCATATGTTGCTGTTGCAATTAACAAAGCCATAATTGCTCCACTTGCTCCAACTAATACAGAGGCTTTACCAATAAGTATAAATGAAACTAAGAATGCTATTCCAGAGAAAATTCCGCCTAAAATATATAATCCAAATAATTGTTTTTGTGTAAAATACGTTTCAAATAATCGTCCTGAAAAATGCAAAACCATCATGTTAAAAAGCAAATGCAAAAAACCTGCATGCAAAAACATATAGCTAAACAATGTCCAAGGTGAAAAGATAAAATCATCAAAATTTGAATACAATGCTAACCAAGAAGGAAAATTGAAATTTACAAAGGAAAAATTATAGAAAAAAATAAGAGACAGTAAGTAGAGTCCAATATTCCAAAATATTAGTTTTTGAACAATTCCTCCTGTTCTGTATTGAATTTTTATATCTTCAATTATACTCATTTCCTGTTTTTAAATACATTAATTCCAGCGATTGTTATTGAACTGATTTTTTTTCCAGTACCACATCATTAAAAATCCACATAATGCTCCACCTAAATGAGCAAAATGGGCAACTCCAGTTCCTCCAGAACCAAACAAGGAATCACCTTTTAAACCAAGAAATAAATCGACTGATAAAATAACTGGAACAAAATATTTTGCTTTTACTGGAACAGGAATAAACATTAGAGCAAGCTCAGCATTTGGAAACATAAAGGCGAAAGCAACTAATAATCCGTATATAGCTCCGGATGCTCCAACAGCAGGAGCTAAAAAGGCACTTGCCATATTATCGAGGGTAGTTTGCGATATAAACTCAAGCCATTGCGTATTATATTTACCTTCGTTTAATATTTGAAAAATTTCAGTTTGATTAATTCCGTTTTCAACCAAGATATCTAAAGAATGATGAAATAAATAATAATTTACACCAGTATGCAACAACATTGCTCCCATTCCACAAGAAATATAGAAAAATAAAAACTTTTTACCTCCCCAAAATTGCTCTAATGTACTACCAAAAGAAACTAAAGCAAACATGTTAAAGAAAATATGCATTAAACCTCCATGCATGAACATATGAGTAATAGGTTGCCATAATCGAAACTTATCACTTTCAAAATAATGTAATGCTAATAATTCTGATGAATTAGGAACCATAAAACTCCCAACAAAAAATATAATATTAATGATTAGCAAATGCTTAACCATATCAGTCATGTTCATCATAATGCGAATTTTTTATCTAAATCTTCAACACTTAACGTGATGAAAGTAGGTTTATTAAAAGGGGAAACACTTGCGTCTTTACAAGCAAATAATCCGTTTACTAAATTTTCTTGCTCTTTTTCAGTTAAATACACACCATTTTTAACAGCAATACTCTTAGCCATTGATTTTGCAATTCCATCATTCAATGAAAATGAACTTTCAGGAATTTCTTCTTGTAATGTATTTATTAATTCCTCAATAACAATTGTAATTTCACTTTCTTGAACATTAACTGGAATCCCAGAAATTAGAACTTTATCATTTTCAATAGAATCAAATATAAAACCTGTATTTTCTAATGAAGGCTTTAATTCTATGATAAACTGAACCTCATCGTTTGAAAAATATAATTCTAATGGAAATAACAATTGCTGACTTGAAGCTTTATTTACAGTAATATTCGTTAAAAATTGCTCGTACAAAATACGTTGATGTGCTCTACTTTGATTAATTACAAGCATTCCTGATTTGATTGAACTTACTATATATTTTTTATGTATTTGATAGGTTCTAGAAGATGTTTCTTCAATTTCTCTATCGTTAAACAAAGAACCTGTTATTTCATGATTTTCAAATGAATGGGAACGTACTTCGTGAGCATCTTGTTTTAAACCCAAATATAAATTATCCCAATTAGAGTCATTGTTCTTAGATTTATAACTTTGAAATGAGAGAGACTTGGGCGTTTTCTTTATTACTTCATTAGATTCAAAAGGATTGAAATTGGCATCAATTTGTATCGTAGGAAATTCACTCTCCTTATTTTTGTATTCGTATGGAGTGTCTAAATTAGCATCTCTATCAAAATCCAAAACCGGGGCTACATTAAATTGACCTAAACTGTGTTTCACAGCCGAACGTAAAATAGCATATAAAGCATGTTCATCATCAAATTTAATTTCGGTTTTTGTGGGATGAATATTAATATCAATTGTATTGGGTGGAACATTTAAATACAAAAAATAACTTGGCTGATTTCCCTCTCGCAATAAACCTTCATAGGCATTCATAATAGCATGATGTAAATAACCGCTTTTAATAAAACGATCATTTACAAAGAAAAATTGTTCCGCTCTACTCTTCTTTGCATATTCAGGTTTTCCAACAAACCCACCAATAGAGACAATCTCCGTATCCTCTGTTACAGGAACTAACTTTTCATTGGTTTTTCCACCAAAAATATTCACAATTCGTTGTCTATAATTTGAATTTTGTAAATTAAAAGTTTCACTTCCATTATGAATTAAAGTAAAATATATAGAAGGATGCGCTAAAGCAACTCGTTGAAATTCATCAACAATATGTCTAAATTCAACTGTATCTGACTTTAAAAAGTTTCTTCTCGCAGGAATATTAAAAAATAAGTTTTTAACAGCAAAAGAAGTTCCTTTTGGAAGTACAGCTACATCTTGAGAAACGAATTTACTTCCCTCAATGATAATATGTGTACCTAACTCTTCTTGTTCTTGTTTTGTTTTTAACTCTACATGGGCAATTGCCGCTATTGAAGCTAGAGCTTCACCACGAAAACCTTTTGTATTTAAAGTAAATAAATCTTCTGCATGACGAATTTTTGATGTGGCATGCCGTTCAAAACACAAACGTGCATCAGTGACGTTCATACCAGAACCGTTGTCGATAACTTGTACTAATGTTTTACCAGCATCTTTAACAATAAGCTTAATATCTGTTGCTTTTGCATCAATAGCATTCTCAAGCAATTCTTTAACAACAGAAGCAGGCCGTTGAACGACTTCTCCTGCGGCAATTTGATTCGCAACATGATCTGGTAAAAGTTGGATTATACTTGACATTTATTGTTTTCTAAAAATAGATAAATCAAAATCGATGATATACATGAATACTAAAAGCAATACTAAAACTATAATCATAATTCTAATATTAAAATTTCTATTACCTCTATGACGACTATTTTGTCGCGCTTCACTCCATTGTGCTCTCAAATCATTATAACTAACAGCTTCCCTATCTTTTTTAATAATAGAGTCAAAATCATAAGGATTATCAATCACTTTACCTTTATAATGACGTGGAGTGTAATTAAACTTTTTATTTTTTGGCAATTTTAGTGAGCCTCGACCGAATTTAAACATATCAATCTATTTTTTTCAAATTTAAGAATTTCTAATCTTTTTTATCTGAATTATTTGTTAACAAAAATCCCGCCAATAGCGGGATTTTAATTTTATAAGTAATAAAAAATTAAGCTTTTCTATTTAAATCTACCATTTTAATTGCAGCTATTGCAGCCTCAGTCCCTTTATTACCATGTTTTCCACCACTTCTATCAATTGATTGTTGCATCGAATTATCAGTTAATAGGCAAAATATAGTAGGAACATCATATTTCAGATTTAAATCTTTTACCCCTTGAGTTACTCCATCACAAACAAATTCAAAATGCATTGTTTCTCCTTTAATAACACAACCAATTGCAATTACACAATCAACCTTTTGAGTTTCAATCATTCTTTTAGAACCATAAACCAACTCAAAACTTCCAGGCACATCCCAACGGATAATATTCTCAGCTAAAGCCCCACAATCTAATAAGGCAGTTCTAGCACCATTAAACAACCCGTTTGTTATTTCATCATTCCATTCTGAAACAACAATCCCAAACCGAAAGTCTTTCGCGTTTGGGATTATGTTTTTATCGTATTGTGATAAATTTTTATTTTCTGTAGCCATATTATTTAGTCATAGCAATGTAAGCATCAATATTCGAAGCTTCTCTAGAAGTTTCGTATTTCTCTTTAATTTGAGTAAATAATTTATTTGCTTCAGCTTTATTATTTGCTGTTAATGCTAATTGCGCAGCTTTAAACAAAAATCTTGGAGTAGTAAAATCATTTTCATTAGCTTCAGCAGCTTTCTTATAATAAGCAATAGCATCATCTACTTTATTAGTTTCAGAATAAGCATCACCTAAACCTCCTAATGCCATAGCATTTAAAAACATATCTTTTGAAGAAAATGCCAATAAATACTTTTCAGCATTCTTAAAATCTTTAATATTTAAATAAGACATTCCAGCATAATAATTTGCAAGATTTCCTGCTTTAGTTCCAGAATACTCATCTGCAAGACCAGTAAAACCTAATTTACCCTCTCCTCCTTTTAATGCAAGATTAAATAATGAATCAGGATTTTCAGTATTAACTAAAGCTTGATTAAAATATTCTTGAGCTTGAAAAATTTCATTAAAAGCCTTATCTTCTTTTGGTTGAACAACAAATTTATCAAACAATAAATAACCAATTGTTATCAATGCAATTGCCGCAACAACTCCCAACACTAATTTTTGATTTTTAGCAACCCATTCTTCAGTTCTAGAAGCAGTTTCATCTAAAGTGTTAAAAACTTCCTCGGTAGTACTTTCTCCTGAAGTTTCAATTACTTCTTCAAATTCATTTTCGTTATTAACTAACTCTTCTGGTTTTGAAGCCTTATAGCCTCTTTTGTTATATGTTGCCATTTATTTTAAATTTATTGAGGTGCAAAAATATAATTTTTATTGAAAATTAAAAGCCCTTTTTATGGTTATTTTTCTATTTTGCAACTACTTTTGCAATATAGCTACAAATAAAGGAAAATAAACTGTGTATTTAAAACAATTATCATTATTAAATTATAAAAACATTTCAGACAAATCTTTTGATTTTGATGAAAAGGTAAATTGTTTTGTAGGTAAAAACGGGAGAGGCAAAACAAATATATTAGATGCAATATTTCATTTATCATATGGTAAAAGTTATTTTAATCCCCTTGCTGTCCAAAATATTAAGCACGAAGAAGATTTCTTTTTAATTGATGGAATTTTTTTTAAAAATGAAAAAGAAGAAAAAATTGCTTGTAGTCTTAAAAGAGGACAGAAAAAAGTGTTGAAAAGAAACAATAAAATTTACGATAAACTATCTGACCACCTAGGCTTCATTCCTTTGGTAATTATTTCTCCTTCAGACACCAATTTAATTTCTGAGGGTAGTGATGTTAGGCGAAAATTTATTGACAGCGTAATTTCTACTTTAGACAATTCGTACCTAAACGAATTAATTCAATACAATAAACTGGTTGCTCAACGAAATGCACTTTTAAAATATTTTGCACTGAATCAATCTTTTGATAACGAAACGCTAAGTATTTACAATGAGCAAATTACACCTATAGGAACCAATATCTTTGAAAAGAGAAAACAGTTTTTAGAAGATTTCATCCCTATTTTTCAAAAATACTATCAGTTAATTACTGATAATGCAGAAAATGTTCAATTAGTTTACTCAAGCAATTTATTTGAAAATACTTTTGAAGAATTATTAATAAACAACATTAATAAAGATAGAGCTTTACAATATACAAGTGTAGGAATCCACAAAGATGATTTATCATTTGAAATTGATAACTATCCTATTAAAAAATTTGGTTCACAAGGTCAACAAAAATCATTTTTAATAGCTTTAAAGTTAGCTCAGTTTGACTTTATAAAGCAGCAAAGTGGCGTTTTACCAATACTATTATTTGATGATATATTTGACAAACTCGACGAATCTAGAGTTCAAAAAATTGTAGCAATGGTGAACGACGAAGTTTTCGGTCAAATATTTATTTCCGACACACATGTTGAAAGAACCGAAGCTATAATTAAAAGCACACATCAATCTTATGCAATATTTCAGTTGTAACTGAAATTATTCATACTTTTACAATGATTTTTTTATACAACTTATGAATATTCTATCTGATTTTTCTTTAAAAAACTATAATACTTTTGGAATTGAAGCAAAAGCAAAACAATTTACATCTGTCCAAAATATTGAAGAACTAATTAACGTTTTAAAACTCCATAAGGATATTTTTATTTTGGGAGGTGGAAGCAATATGCTACTTACACAAAATATTGAAAAATTAGTTATCCACGTTAATTTAAGAGGAATTTCAATTATTGATGAAAATGAAGATTATGTTTGGATAAAAGCCAATGCAGGAGAAAATTGGCATGAATTTGTTTTATGGTGTATAGATAATAATTATGGTGGAATCGAAAATCTATCTTTAATACCAGGTAATGTTGGCACAACTCCAATACAAAACATTGGTGCTTATGGCGTTGAAATAAAAGATATATTTTCTTCATGTGAAGCGATTAATATTTTTGAACAAACAATCAAAACGTTCAAAAAAGAAGATTGTAATTTTGGCTATAGAGAAAGTGTTTTTAAAAATGAATTAAAAAATCATTACATTATTACCAGTGTAGTTTTTAAGCTTACAAAAAAAAATCACAAAACAAATAGCTCTTATGGAGCTATAGAGGCTCAATTAGCAAAAAACAATATTGATAACCCTACAATAAAAGATATAAGTAATGCTGTAATTGCCATTAGACAAAGTAAACTTCCAGACCCAAAGGTTTTAGGAAATAGTGGCAGCTTCTTTAAAAACCCTATTGTGTCTAAAGAATTATACAAAAAAATTACTCTTCAATATCCAGAAATCCCACATTATGTAGTTTCTGAAACGGAGGTAAAAATACCTGCTGGTTGGCTAATAGAACAAGCCGGTTTTAAAGGTAAAAGATTTGGTGATGCAGGAATTCACAAAAATCAAGCATTAGTCCTTGTAAATTATGGAAATGCAACAGGACAAGAAATTGTAGATGTTTCTAAAAACATCCAAAAAACAATTCTTGAAAAATATGGTATTTCTATTGAAACAGAAGTAAATATTATTTAACCTTATTTTTATCTTTAATTACTGTTTCTTTTGTAAATTTGCACTCTCTAAAAAAAATAAAAATGAAACTTATTTTATTAACTATCGGTTTATTAGCAATAGCATTTGCGGGGATTGCAATTAAAATATGGGCAAAAAAAGATGGTAAATTTTCAGGAACATGTGCCAGTCAGAGCCCTTTCCTAAATAAAGACGGTGAAAGCTGTGGATTCTGCGGAAAAACTCCCGAACAAATGAAAGACTGTACTAACGAATCTTAAATTAAGTACATAGTCAAATATGGTTTTAAATATTCTTCTCATTGGGTTTATAGTAATTATCTGCATACAAGTAATCTACTATCTATTTATTTTTGGAAATTTTTCATTTGGTAAAACTAGAAATGGTAATTCTCAAAGACTACCCGTTTCTGTAATAGTTTGCGCAAAAAATGAAGCTGAAAACGTTAGAGCATATTTCCCATTGTTAATTAATCAAAACTATCCCGAATTTGAAATTGTATTAATTGATGATGCATCAAATGACCAAACTTTAGAATTATTTGAAGAATATGAAAAAAAATATTCTAACGTTAAATTAGTTAAAGTTAAAAACAACGAAACCTTTTGGGCTAATAAAAAGTACGCATTAACATTAGGAATAAAAGTTGCTAAATACAAGCATTTACTATTTATAGATGCTGATTGCAAACCAGCGTCTTCTCAATGGATTAGTAGTATGAGTATGAATTTTACACCTAAAAAAACAATCATTTTAGGTTATGGAGCATACAATAAAGTTAAAAATTCATTCTTAAATAAAATGATCCGATTTGAAACTTTAATGACTGCAGTTCAATATTTTTCATGGGCAAAAATAGGACTACCTTACATGGGAGTTGGAAGAAACTTAGCCTATAAAAGTGACGAATTTTACAAGGTAAACGGGTTTATTGATCATATGAAAATTCGCTCAGGAGACGACGATTTATTTATTAACCAAGCAAGTACAAAAGAAAACACAACTATATGCATTAGGCCAAATAGTTTTACTTATTCTGATGCAAAAACGAGCTTTAGAGATTGGTTTAACCAAAAAAGAAGACACATTTCAACAGCTAAATATTATAAAAATTTCGATAAGTTCCAATTGGGGTTGTTTTATTTTTCTCAATTATTAACCATTATTCTTGGAGTTATATTATTAACTTTAAATCACCAAATTATATTAATTACTACATTGCTTTCTTGTAGATACCTTGTAGCATGGACATCGATAGGATTTAGCGCATCAAAATTAAAAGAGAATGATATAATATATTGGTTTCCATTTATTGAAATTCTACTTATATTTATTCAACTTTACTTATTCATTATCAATTTATTCTCAAAACCTAAACATTGGAAATAACTTCTGAAATAATTCAAAAAAACATTGAAAATGCAAAAAAAGGCGACCAAGTTGCTTTTACTTTTCTACTTGATTTCTTTTGGAATGAAGTTTTTGGATACATGTTAAAAAGAACTGAAAATGAAGCTGATACAGATGATATCGTGATTGAAACATTCGCAAAAGCTTTTGATAAAATTGCAACATACAATCCTGAATTTGGGTTTAACACTTGGCTTATTGCAATTGCTAAGAATGTTCATATTGATATGCTTAGAAAAAAGAAAACCTCTTTATTTTTAGACATAAATAATAACGACAATAATAATCAAGCTTATCAAATTGTTGACGAAACTCCAAGTGCAGAAGACGACATCATTACTGAACAAAATCTTTCTCAATTATTAGGATACATAAAAGAATTAAAACCAGCTTATCAAGAAGTAATTCAATTGCGATATTTTCAAGAAATGAGCTATATTGATATTGCCGAAACTCTTGAAGAACCTCTTAACAACATTAAAGTAAAACTACTTAGAGCAAAAAAGCTATTAGCTGAAATTATTTCCAAAAGAAACTAATTTTTGCCATTTTAAGTATTTTATGTACGTTTGAAAAAAATCCTAATTATGGAAAATTTTTCAACTAAAGAAAAACTCAAGCATTTATTATCATTGCCTGTCATTATAGCTGCATTAGGCTATTTTGTAGATATATACGACTTACTCCTTTTTGGTATAGTTAGAGTACCCAGCTTAAATAGCTTAAACCTAGATGTTGACCAGGCTGGAACAATGATTCTTAACTTTCAAATGGTTGGCTTACTTTTAGGAGGGGTTTTATGGGGAGTTTTAGGAGACAAAAAAGGTCGCTTATCAGTACTATTTGGTTCAATACTTGTTTATTCATTAGCAAATATTGCATGCGGTTTTCTACCTTCATTTCCATCTGAAAACATAACCGAAATTTATGCTATATTGCGATTCGTTGCTGGAATTGGATTGGCAGGTGAACTTGGCGCAGGAATAACTTTAGTTTCAGAATCATTACCAAAACAACTTAGGGCTATAGGAACATCAATTGTTGCCGGATTTGGATTATTAGGAGCTGTTGTAGCACAATTAACAGTTGAAATGGCTGGAGATTGGACTTATGCTTATTTTATAGGCGGAATACTCGGATTACTATTATTATTTTTAAGAATTGGGGTTTCAGAATCTGGCATTTACAAAGATATTGAGCATGCAAAAAATATTAAAAAAGGAAATTTCTTTTCTCTTTTCACAAATAAAACAAGACTTATTAAATATTTAAAATGTATTGCTATAGGACTACCTACTTGGTTTTGTATTGGGATTTTAGCAGTAATGGGAAATCAATTTGCTCCAGCATTTGGAATTAAAAACATCAACCCAGGGAAAGCAATTATGTGGGCATATATAGGGATTTCAATAGGTGACTTTGCTAGTGGATTTATATCTCATATTCTAAAATCTAGAAAAAAAGCTATTTTCTACATGATGCTTTTTACTGTTGTGGGTGTAGTTTTAATGTTTTATGGAGGTACAAAAACTGAAAACATGTACTACTTCTATTGTGCTTGGCTAGGATTAGGAACTGGTTATTGGGCAATGTTTGTAACTGTTGGTGCAGAACAATTTGGAACTAATATAAGAAGTACTGCAGCTACAACAATACCCAATATGGTAAGAGGATTATTACCTATCATGCTAATAAGTTTTGATTTCTTAAAGGTAAATAATGGAGTTGTTACTGCTGCAAGCATTGTTGGATTTGTAGTTTTCTTTTTAGGAATTTATTCAACATTAACAATCCCTGAAACCCATAATAAAGATTTAGACTTTACAGAATAATAAACTTTGTTAAGATACTTTATACTAAAGATAATTCTAATTACCTTTGTGTTTTAAACACTATTTGAAAAAGATAAAATGGCAATAGAAAATGTTTTTCCACCAAGAGAACCTAAACCAAAATGGCTACGTGTAAAATTACCAACTGGTAAAAAATATACAGAACTAAGAGGTTTAGTCGATAAATATAAGTTAAATACAATTTGCACATCGGGTAGCTGCCCTAATATGGGGGAATGCTGGGGAGAAGGTACTGCAACATTTATGATACTTGGAAATATTTGCACACGTTCATGTGGTTTTTGCGGTGTAAAAACAGGCAGACCAGAAACGGTTGACTGGGATGAACCAGAAAAAGTGGCTCGATCAATTAAAATTATGGGGATAAAACATGCTGTAATTACAAGTGTTGATAGAGATGATTTAAAAGATATGGGATCAATTATTTGGGCTGAAACTGTAAAAGCCATAAGACGAATGAACCCAAATACAACTCTTGAAACATTAATTCCAGATTTTCAAGGAAATACTAGAAATATAGATAGAATAATAGAAGTAGCTCCAGAAGTAGTTTCTCACAATATGGAAACAGTAAAACGCTTAACTAGAGAAGTAAGAATACAAGCTAAGTACGAAAAAAGCTTAGAAGTTTTAAGATATTTAAAAGAGCAAGGAATAAAAAGAACTAAATCAGGAATCATGCTTGGTTTAGGAGAAACTGAAGAAGAAGTAATTCAAGTACTTCATGATTTAGCTTATGCTAAAGTAGACATTGTAACTATTGGTCAATACTTACAACCTTCAAAAAAACATTTACCAGTTAAAGAATTTATTCGTCCTGAGCAATTTGAGAAGTACGAAAAAATAGGAAAAGAACTTGGTTTTAGACATGTAGAAAGTGGCGCATTAGTTCGTTCTTCATATCATGCAGAAAAACACATCCACTAAAAATGAACAAAACAAGAATAGCAATAAACGGTTATGGAAGAATAGGTCGAAATTTATTTCGACTATTACTTAATCATCCTGCTATTGAAGTTGTGGCAATAAATGATATTGCCGACAACAAAACAATGAGTCACCTAACCAAATATGATAGTATTCATGGAGTTTTACCATATGAAGTAAGTTTTACAAACTCATCTATTATAGTTGACAAAAAAGAATATTTATTTTTCCACGAAAGAGAAATTTCCAATTTAGATTGGAAAATATTAAATATTGACATTGTCATTGAAGCAACAGGAAAGTTCAAAACTTGGGAATTAGCCAATCAACATATTGTTGCAGGTGCAAAAAAAGTAATTCTTACTGCGCCTTCTGAAGACGAGACAATTAAAACCGTTGTCATGGGAATCAACGAAAGCATTTTAGACGGCTCTGAAATTATAATTTCTAATGCAAGTTGTACTACAAATAATGCTGCACCAATGATTAAAGTAATGCAGTCTTTAGGAGAAATTGAACAAGCTTACATTACTACAATTCACTCTTATACAACCGATCAAAGTTTACACGATCAACCGCATAAAGATTTAAGAAGAGCGCGTGGAGCTTCTCAATCTATAGTACCAACAACAACCGGAGCAGCAAAAGCAATAACTAAAATTTTTCCTGATTTAGATGGGAAAATTGGCGGTTGTGGAATTCGAGTTCCTGTTCCGGATGGTTCTTTAACTGATATTACTTTTAATTTAAAAGAAAAAGTAACAATTGAAGAGATTAATAAGGCTTTTAAAAATGCATCAGAAACAGAATTATCAGGAATATTAGCTTATACAGAAGACCCAATAGTTTCAGTAGATATTATTGGAAACCCAAATTCTTGTTTATTTGATTCGCAATTAACAAGTGTAATTGATAATATGGTAAAAGTTGTAGGCTGGTATGATAATGAAATTGGATATTCTTCACGATTAATTGACTTAATTAACTTTGTCTCAAAAAAATAATTTTTATATTTATAAAAAATATAAAAACCACTAAAGATATTCGCATTGCAAATTAAAAGTATTTTCTTATCTATGTTGTTTTTAACTTCTTTAAGTTATTCACAATCATTATATAAAGAAAATACTAAAATAAATGACAGTGTTGATTATTTTCTGGAAGTAGCGATCTTCAATAAAGATGATAAAAAATCATTTAACAAAGCTATTATTTATACAGAAAAAGCAATTGAATATGCGAAAAACAAAAACTTAAATGAAAAACTAGGAAATTGTTATTTAGTTCTTGGGAGCATCTATTTTGATTTAAATAAAATAAATAGTGCTATTGAATATTTTATTAGAAGTATAAACTCTTATGATAAAAAAGAGAAAAATACAAATTTAGCTTTAGCGTATTACAATTTAGGTAATTGTTATTTAAAAAATAATAAAACTGATCTTTCAGAAATCTATTTCAATAAATCAGCACAATTATACAAACAACTTAACTTTCAAGATGCAATAGATTTAATTAATCTTCAAAAAGGGATTATTAAAAAAAATAAAAATAATTTTAGTGAAGCTGAGGCAATTTTTCAAAATATCGTTGAAGACGTTACAAATGAAGATTTTATTGATACTAAAGTAGAAGCGCTTTTTCAATTAGGGCAAATTGCATTTATCAAAAAAGAGAATACAAAATCTATTCAATATTTTGAAAAAGCCTTGAATACAAATAAGAATGGTAATAATAATATCTCATTAGAAATAAAACTATTAAAAGAATTAAGTATATTATTTAAGTCAACAAAACAATTTGAAAAATCAACTTTTTATTTAGAAAAATACACTTTAATTCTCGATTCTATCGGGAAAAATTTTAATAACATAATTTCAGAAAATACTTTTAATGAAATTAAATTTGACAAGCAACTCCAAACAATAGAACAATTAGATAAAGAGAAAAAAAGTCAACAAAAAACATTACGATTTTCTAAATTAATTAGTATTTTGAGTATTGCTCTAATTTCTATTTTATCTTTATTAAGTATATCATTATACAAAAACAATAAAATAAGAATTAGTACCAATAAACTACTAAAAAACAAAAACAAGGAGTTAATTGCACAAAAAGAAAAAGTTGAACTTGCATCAAAAGCACGAACAAAATTTTTAGCTACAGTTAGTCACGAGTTACGAACTCCTTTAAATGCCATTAATGGAATTACTTATTTACTTTTACAAGAGAAACCAAAAAAAAGCCAATTACAATACCTAAAATCACTCGAATTTTCAGGCAATTACTTACTCAATTTCATAAACGACATATTAGAAATCAACCGATTAGAATCTAACAAAGTATCTAATGAAAATATTAGCTTTAACCTAGTTGAATTAGTCGAAAATATAAAAATTTCATTTAACGAATTTATTTCTGAGAACAATATTGACTTTCATACAAATATTGATAGTTCTATCAATTATAATTTAATTGGAGATCCTACAAAACTTTCTCAAGTACTAATTAATTTATTAAATAACGCTATAAAATTTAGTAAAAATGGTAAAGTTTGGATCACTATTAACAAAACGTTTGAAACAAATAATGAAGTAAATTTATTTTTTGAAATAAAAGATAATGGTATTGGAATTCCATTAGACAAACAAGATGCAATTTTTGACAGTTTTAGTCAAGGGTCTGTTGAAATCAACAGGACGTATGGAGGTACCGGCCTTGGATTGTCAATTGTAAAGAAAATCCTTGAAATAATGGGGTCTAAAATCACCTTACAAAGTGATGGAAAATCAGGAAGTGCTTTTAGTTTCTCTATTAACTTTAAAAAAGCAAATAACATTTCAATAACAGAAAAAAACATAGATGATATTATTGAAAAAGACACTTCAAATAAAAAAATATTATTAGTTGAAGACAACAAAATAAATCAAATGATTACTCAAAAAATGTTAGAAAAGAAAAACATTTCTTGCGTAATTATTGACAATGGAGAAGAAGCGATAGAACACATGAGAAACAACTCATATGATTTAATTTTAATGGATGTCCATTTACCAGGAATAAACGGTACCGAAGCAACTGCTGAAATTAGAAAATTTAACACATCAATACCTATTGTAGCTTTAACAGCAATTTCATTAAACGAAAACAGAGAAATGTTACTTTCTTATGGAATGAATGATGTAATTACAAAGCCTTTTTTACCTGAAAAATTCTATGAAATAGTAATTCATTATTTAACTAAAAAGTTAAAATAAATTCCTTAATTAATTTTCTTACCACTGGCTCAGCTTTTTTAGCAGCTTCTAAGACCTCTTGATGGTTTACTTCTTCGATACTTTCTTCATTACCCATATCAGTAATAATTGAAACACCTATACAATCCATATCCATGTGTTTTGCAACAATTACTTCTGGAACGGTTGACATACCTACACAATCTGCGCCTAAAACTTTTACCATTCTATACTCTGCTAGAGTTTCAAACGTAGGACCTTGTAACGCTAAATAAACACCTTCTTTAAGGTTTATATTATTATTTTGAGCGATTGATCTAACTTTCGCATTCATCTCTTTAGAATAGGGCTCACTCATGTTTACAAAACGTGGACCAAAACGAGTAT
>CAZLGK010000019.1:0-24806 GCA_964559365.1 uncultured Flavobacterium sp. | reverse complement strand
AGGTTTACCTGTTATTGAAAAGGTTAAAATTAAATATCCTTCTCATAAAATAATTGTCACTTTCTTTTCTCCTTCTGGATATGAAGTTAGAAAAAACAATACAATCGCAGATGTTACTCTTTACTTGCCTTTAGACACAAAGTCAAATGCAAAAAGGTTCATTGAATTAACACAACCAGAAATGGCCTTTTTTATTAAATATGAATTTTGGCCTAATTATTTAAACGAATTAAAGCAACAAGGAATAAAAACGTATTTGATTTCTGGAATATTTAGAGAAAATCAAATGTTTTTTAAATGGTACGGTTCGTTTTACAGAAATGCTTTAAAAACGTTTGATTATTTTTTTGTCCAGAATGAAAAATCAAAAAATCTTATTCAAAGTATTGGTTTTAGCAATGTAAAAATTTCTGGCGACACCCGTTTTGATAGAGTTGTTGCTATTTTAGAGCTAAATAATTCTTTAGATTTTATTGAGGAATTTAAAGACAAACAAACAACTATCGTAATTGGTAGTTCTTGGCCAAAAGATGAAGCTTTATTAGTTAATTACATCAACAATTCGTCTGAAAATGTAAAATTTATAATCGCACCTCATAATATTAAGAATGAGCAGATTCAAGAGTTAAAAAAATCTATTTCTAAAAAAACGATTTTGTTTTCTGAAAGAGAGAATCAAAATCTATCGGAATTTAATGTGTTTATTATCGATACAATCGGGATTTTAACTAAAATTTATTCGTACGCAGATATTGCTTATGTTGGTGGTGGATTTGGAAATCCTGGAGTTCATAATATTTTAGAACCAGCTACTTTTGGTTTACCAATTGTTATTGGACCAAATTATTCGCATTTTGCAGAAGCTACAGCATTAGTCAATATAGAAGGCTGTATTTCTATTCAAAATCAGACACAATTAAACGAAACTTTTGATTTATTACTTCAAAATGAAGATGAACGATTAGAAAAAGGACATATTTGCAACACTTTTGTACAAATGAACAAAGGAGCAACCGACAAAATAATTAATCATCTTAACTAATAAAAAAACATACAATTTTAAGTAAATTGCACACTTTATAAAAACTATTAAACTTATGAGAATTTTAAAATTATTTATTATCCTATTTGTTGTTCAACTACACGCTCAACAAGGGGGAATGTGGATTCCTAGCATGCTAAAAGGCATGAATGAAAGCGAAATGCAAACTTTAGGAATGAAAATGACGGCTCAAGACATTTATGATGCTAACAATTCTAGTCTTAAAGACGCAATTGTTCATTTTGATGGCGGTTGTACTTCAGAACTAATTTCTTCTAAAGGATTAATGCTAACAAATCACCATTGTGGTTATGGAGAAATTCAAAGCCATTCAACAGTTGAACATGATTATTTACAAGATGGATTTTGGGCAAAAGATTTAAATTCAGAGTTAGCAAATCCAGGAATGGTTGCTACATTAATCGTAAGTATTCATGACGTTACCAATACTGTTTTAGAAGGTGTTTCAGGAATTTCGTCTGAAACGGAAAAACAAAAGAAAATAGCGAGCAATATTAGTAGACTTAAAACTTCATTCCCTAAAGAATCTTGGCAAGAAAACAGAATTAAAACTTTTTACGAGGGAAATCAATACATCCTATTTGTTACTGAAACGTTTAAAGATATTCGTTTAGTTGGAGCTCCTCCAAGTTCAATTGGTAAATTTGGATCAGATACTGACAACTGGGTTTGGCCAAGACATACAGGCGATTTTTCTTTATTTAGAATTTATGCAAATAAAGACAATAAGCCTGCAGAATATTCAAAAGACAATGTTCCTTATACTCCAAAACACTTTTTACCAATTTCATTAGATGGAGTTGCTGAAAATGATTTTACCATGGTTTTTGGTTTCCCTGGAAGAACCCAAGAATACTTACCATCATTTGCAGTTGAACAAATTGTTAATACATTAAATCCAGCAAAAATTGAATTAAGAGATGCTGCTTTAAAAGTACAAGATGGATTTATGAGAAAAGATCAAGCTATTAAAATCCAATATGCGTCTAAGTACGCAAGTGTTGCAAACTATTGGAAAAAATGGATTGGAGAAAGCCAAGGTTTAAAAAAATCAAATGCAATTCAAATAAAGAAACAGTTTGAAAAAGAATTTCAAAAACGAGTTACTAAAAATAATAAAACTAATGAATACGGTTCATTACTCACTGATTTTGAAAAAAATTACAAAGCAATTAACGATTATTCACTTGCAAGAGATTATTTCATTGAAACTGTTTTAAGAAATACTGAATTACTGAGTATTGGTTTTCGTTTATACCAATTAGAACAAGTACTTAATACCAAAGGAGAACAAGCTTTTACCGACAGAAAAGAAAACACAATTATAAGCTTACAAGGATTTTACAAGGATTTCAATGCAAAAGTTGATGAAAAAGTTTTTGAAAAACTAATTGCACTTTATGGTCAAAAATCTCCACTAGTTCCTGTTGAACTGAAAACAATAAACTATAGCAAAACTACAAATGACATTTATTCTAAATCAAAACTAACTTCTTACGAAGGTCTAAAAGCTTTATTAAAAGGTGATTCGAAAACTATTTTGAAAAACTTAAACAAAGATTTAGGATATCAATTAGTAAAAAAACTTGCAGATAATTTTTACAAAAACATCGCTCCTAAATATGACGAATTAAATATAGAAATTGGTGCTTTACAAAGAAACTACATGAAAGCTCAATTAGAGTTATTTCCAGAAGGAAGATACTTTCCAGATGCAAATAGTACTTTAAGAATAACTTATGGTCAAGTAAAAGGATACAGCCCAAATGACGCTGTATATTATGAACCTGTTACACATTTAGAAGGTGTAATGGAAAAATATATTCCAGGCGACTATGAATTTGATGTTCCAGAAAAATTAATCGAATTAATCAAAAACAAGGATTATGGTCAATACCAAGAAAAAGGAAAAATGCCAGTTTGTTTTATTGCAACAAATCACACTACTGGAGGAAATTCAGGAAGTCCTGCAATAGATGCAAATGGAAACTTAATTGGTTTAAACTTTGATAGGGTTTGGGAAGGTACAATGAGTGACATTCATTACGACCCTTCAATTTGTAGAAACATAATGGTTGACGTAAGATATGTCTTATTTATCATTGATAAATATGCAGGTGCTAAACACTTAATAGAAGAAATGGAATTAGTTCACCCAAAAGTGGAGTCAAATAAGTAACATATAAAAAAGCAAAGAAATCTTATAACCTTCTGAAAATGAAAAAGTAAGATTTTTTTAAAAAAAAAGTATAAAAATATTTTGCCGTGTCAAAAAATTTATATCTTTGCTAAGAATTAATAATTAACCTTTTATAATTTTTAAGATGAAAAAAGTTGTTTTAAGCATGGCATTAGTAGCTATGATGTTCGTATCATGTAAAGAAGCTGAAGCAAATACAGAAGCTGTTGAAGAAACTGCTGTTGAAGCTGTTGAAGCTGTTGAAGAAACTGCTGTTGAAGCTGTTGAAGCTGTAGATTCTGCTGCTACTGAAGCTGTTGAAGCTGTTGAAGAAGCTGCTACTGAAGCTGTTGAAGCTGCTCACTAATAGCTAACGCTATCAAAAAAATAAAGCTCCACTCAGTGGGGCTTTTTTTATGCAATAAATTTTCAAAAATCATTAAAAATATCAATATCAGCAGAAAAATCTAAAATTTCAGCCAAAGGCGCATATTTTAAAATTTCATTAATACTTTTCTCTAACATTAATTGAGTCGAAAACTTTCTACTTACAGCCAACTCTTTCTGATCTAAAACAAGCCTAAAATAAAACTTTCCTCTTCCAGACTTAAATTTTAAAAAAACAACCCTATCTAAAGAAGATTGTAGATAAATTATTTGTTCCTCACATTCAAAACGCAGTTCAAAACCATTACTCGTAAAAATGGTTTTTCCTTTCCTAGAAGTAAGCTCAAACTTATATAAGCCGTTTAAACGTTTTGTAATTACAAATGTTGCCATATCAATTCAAAAAATTAAAAATAGTAATTACAATTTAAAAAGCACGTATAATATTAAAAAGTATACAAACAAAAAAAGCTCCAAACAAAGTTTGAAGCTTTTAGTACTCAAGGCGGGACTTGAACCCGCACGGGCATTACTACCCACTGGATTTTAAGTCCAGCGTGTCTACCAATTCCACCACTCAAGCAAAATATTTTAAAAAGGTAGTTTTTTTTTTCAATAAACAAGAAAAAGTTATAATTAAACATTTTCCCTGATTGCGAGTGCAAATATAGCTATTTTATTTAAACTCACAAACGATTCAAATAATTAATTTATACAAAAAAAGCTCCAAACAAAGTTTGAAGCTTTTAGTACTCAAGGCGGGACTTGAACCCGCACGGGCATTACTACCCACTGGATTTTAAGTCCAGCGTGTCTACCAATTCCACCACTCAAGCAAAATATTTTAAAAAGGTAGTTTATTGAGCGAAAAACGGGGCTCGAACCCGCGACCTCGACCTTGGCAAGGTCGCGCTCTACCAGCTGAGCTATTTTCGCGTAATCTATTTTTAAGAACTTAGCAACTCGATTATCTCTTATCGCGGATGCAAATATAACACCTATTTTATTTTTTACAAGTACTTTTTGCAAAAAAATATAAAATTAAACTTAATAGATTGATTCCTAAATAATTATTTTTTAATCAGCATTCGTTTTATTTCATTTAGCTTCATTAAAGCCTCCACAGGGGTCAATGTATTGATATCAATATTCATAATTTCTTCTTTAATTTCTTCTAATAAAGGATCATCTAAATTAAAAAAACTCAGTTGTAATTCGTCTTCTGTTTTAATTCCAGAACCGCTTAAATTCTCTCCAGAATGGTCTTTCTCTAATTTCTTTAGTATTTTTTGTGCTTTTTGAATTACCGTCTGGGGCATTCCAGCCATTTTAGCAACATGAATACCAAAACTATGTGCACTTCCGCCTTTTACCAATTTACGAATGAATAAAACGGTATCCTTTAATTCTTTTACTGAAACATTATAATTTTGAATTCGATCAAACAACACTTCCATTTCATTTAATTCATGGTAGTGTGTTGCAAATAAAGTTTTTGGTTTATTTGGGTGTTCATGTAAATATTCGGCAATAGCCCAAGCAATAGAAATTCCGTCGTAAGTAGAAGTCCCTCTTCCAATTTCATCTAATAACACTAAACTACTTTCAGAAATATTATTCAAAATAGAAGCCGTTTCATTCATTTCGACCATAAAAGTAGATTCTCCCATCGAAATATTATCGCTCGCTCCTACTCTAGTGAAAATTTTATCTACAATACCCATTCTAACGGCATCTGCAGGAACAAAACTTCCCATTTGAGCCAAGAGCACAATTAAAGCCGTTTGACGTAAAATAGCTGATTTACCTGACATATTTGGCCCGGTAATCATAATCATTTGTTGGGTTTCTCTATCTAAATAAACATTATTAGAAATATAAGGAACTCCAACAGGTAATTGTTTTTCAATTACTGGATGACGACCTTCTGTGATTTCTAAATCAAAACTATCATCAATTTCGGGTCTTGAGTAATTGTTATCAATAGCTAGTTGAGTAAACGAATTCAAACAATCTAATTGCGCAATTAAATTAGCATTCAACTGAACTGGTTTAATATACGTTCCCATCCAATTGACCAACTGCTCAAACAACTGCCCTTCTAATTGTTGTATTTTTTCTTCGGCTCCAAGAATTTTAGATTCGTATTCTTTTAACTCTTCAGTAATATAACGCTCGGCATTAACCAAAGTTTGTTTACGGATCCAATCTTCAGGAACTTTATCTTTATGTGTATTTCTAACTTCTATATAATAGCCAAAAACATTATTGAAAGCGACTTTTAAAGATGTAATTCCTGTTTTTTCGCTTTCTCTTTGTTCTAAATCTTCCAGAAAACTTTTTCCTTTTGAAGAAATAGCACGTAAATCATCTAACTCTTCATTAACACCTGTAGCAATTGCATTTCCTTTACTAATAGCAACTGGTGCATCTTGATTTAAAGTAGTTGAGATTTTCTCTCGAAGTAAATCGCAAGCATGTAAACTATCGCCAATAACTTTTAATGATTCATTTTTACTTGCTAAAGCCAATGTTTTGATTGGAATAATCGCATCCAAAGAATCTTTTAAATAAATGATTTCTCTTGGCGAAATTTTCCCAGTTGCCACTTTTGAAATCAAACGTTCCAAATCGGAAATCTGTTTGATTTGATATTGTATTTTTTGTAAATCTTCTTTATTTTCTTTCAAATAAGAAACAACTTCATGACGGCTTTTAATTCGTGTTGCATCTTTTAAAGGTAATGCTAACCATCGCTTTAACAAACGCGAGCCCATTGGCGAAAGCGTTTTATCGATTACATCTAGAAGCGTAACCGCATTTACATTGGTAGAATGATACAATTCTAAATTCCGAATCGTAAATCGGTCCATCCAAACATAAGCATCTTCTGCAATACGTTGAATGTTTGTGATGTGTTGAATTTTATTATGTTGAGTTTCTGATAAATAATATAAAATTGCACCTGAAGCAATGACTCCTTCTAGCAATTCTTCAATTCCGAAACCTTTTAACGAAACCGTTTGAAAATGTTGCGTTAAACTCTCAAAAGCATAATCTTCTTTAAAAACCCAATCTTCTAAATAAAACGTATGGAAATCTTCTCCAAAAATTTCTTTAAATTGAACTCTATTTTGTTTAGGAATTAAAACTTCGCTTGGATTGAAATTTTGCAATAATTTATCAATATATTCTTCATTTCCTTGCGCTGTTAAAAATTCACCTGTAGAAACATCTAAAAAGGAAATTCCAAGATTTTTTTTACCAAATGAAACCGAAGCCAAAAAGTTATTCGACTTAGCTTGTAAAACCTCATCGTTCATTGAAACACCAGGTGTAATTAATTCGGTTACACCGCGTTTCACAATGGTTTTGGTCATTTTTGGGTCTTCAAGTTGATCGCAAATAGCCACTCGAAGTCCGGCTTTTACCAATTTAGGCAAATACGTATTAATAGAATGGTGAGGAAAACCCGCCAAAGCAGTTTCACTATCAGAACCAGCACCACGTTTAGTCAATGTAATTCCTAAAATTTTAGCTGCACGAATAGCATCTTCACCAAAGGTTTCGTAAAAATCACCTACACGAAACAACAAGCAAGCATCAGGATATTTTGCCTTAATGCCATTGTATTGTTTCATTAATGGAGTTTCTTTTTTCTCTTTAGGTGCTGCTGCTTTTTTCGCCACAATTCTATTTTTTAAATACTGTTTGCGAAGTTACAAAAATCAAGTGCAATTGCAATTGGAAAAATCCATGACAAATTCAAAAAGCAATTTCAATAACAAAATAAAATTTCAACTTTGTATCTTTGGAACTTTGAAACCTGAAAAATGAAAAAATTAGCAAACGAAGAACTCAATAGAATTAGTAAAGAAGAATTTAAATCTGCTAAAAAAACACCTCTTATTATTATCTTAGATGACATAAGAAGTTTGCACAATATTGGTTCGGTATTTAGAAGTTCTGATGCTTTTTTGGTTGAGAAAATATATTTGTGCGGAATCACAGCTGTACCACCAAATAAAGAAATACATAAGACTGCTTTGGGAGCAACAGAAACCGTTACTTGGGAACATGCTGAAAATGTTCTAGATGTTATTGAAAAATTAAAACAAGAAAACGTTGCTATTTATGCTATTGAACAGACTGAAAACTCAATTATGTTGAATGATTTTCAGCCTGAACTTAATAAAAAATATGCTTTAATTTTTGGAAATGAAGTTAAAGGTGTTAATCAAAAAGCAATAAATGCAAGTGATGGTGTTATTGAAATTCCACAATTAGGAAGCAAACATTCGTTAAATATTTCAGTAAGTGCAGGAATTGTAATTTGGGATTTATTTCAGAAAATAAAATAGAAAAAAGAGGAAAGAACAAAGAAAAAAGACTCGTAGTTTGTCTTACTGAACTTGTTTCAGTATCTCAACTCAACATTTAGAAACTGAAATAAATTCAGTTTGACAAAAATAAAATTTATGAAAATTGGACCGTTATCAATACTTATTTTATTAATTTCATTTGGAATTATGATGTCTACAATTTTAGATTGGATTCCGAATAATCCATTAACAAACTATAAACTAATTGCAGCATTACAGTTTATAATTGTTGGACGCTTAATTGTTACAAAACAAAGAAAAAAACATTAAATTTTCTTATTTATTTCATTCAATAAAAAAACATAGTCTTCTTGCTTTTTTACAAAATCCAAATCAGAAACATCAATAATCAAAACATTTAAATCGGTTTGCGTTTTGATATAATCCAAATAACCGCGATTAATTTTTTCTAAGTAATCAGCTGGAATTTCTTGTTCGTAACTTCTACCACGCTTTTTAATATTCTCCAAAAGACGTTCAGTATTCTGATACAAATAGACATACAAATCAGGCTTTGGCATTTCTTTGTGTATAATATCAAACATGGTTTTATACAAACGGAATTCGTCTTCTTGCAAAGTAACTTTTGCGAAAATAAGTGATTTAAAAATATGATAATCTGCTACTACAAAATCTTTAAACAAATCAAATTGCGCTAAATCATCTGATAATTGTTGGTATCTATCGGCTAAAAACGACATTTCCAAAGGAAAAGCATAACGCGATTGATCTTTGTAAAATTTTGGTAAAAAAGGATTGTCGGCAAAACGCTCTAAAACCAATTTTGCATTGCAATCATTTGCTATTTTAGTAGCTAAAGTTGTTTTTCCGGCACCAATATTTCCTTCAATTGCAATATAATTTAACTGCTGAACATTTAATTTTTCAATTGGAGAAATTAACTTATAAACCTCCACGCATTTACTATCATCTGAACTTGAAGTTAGTAACTCCGAAACTGATTTCTTTAAAACTGGATGTTCCCAATTCAAATTCAAATCGTTCATAGGATACAAAACAAAATTTCTGTTTTGCATTTCAGGATGTGGCACTTTCAAAGATTCAGTTTCAATAATTTCTTCATTTATCGAAATAATATCAATATCAATTACCCTTGCTTCATAATTTTGAGAGTTCTTTCGAACTCTTCCTAATTTTTTTTCTAAACCTAATAAAGAAGAAAGTAGTTTTTGAGGCGACTTTGAAGAGTGAATTAGCAATACACAATTATAAAAAGGTTCGCTTTCAAAACCCCAAGAAGGCGTTTCATATACCTTAGAAACCTTAACAACTGTAGCTATTTTTTCGTGAATAGTATCAATACTAAGCTGAATAGTTTTTAATCTATTGCCTAAGTTACTACCTAATGATAACACTATTTTATTCTGACCAATCATTGAAAGCAAAATAACGAACAATTTTAATTTTATGAATTACCTTTTCATTTTTTTTATGAACATGTAACATTTTTAAATTTAATAAGACATATATAAACAATATAAAAAGCACATTTTAAAATGAAATTTATAAGTAATATTTTAGCAACAATAATTGGAATATTTGTATTCTTTATTTTATTTTTCTTCGGAATAATATTAATTGGAGCTGTTCTTGGCGGAGATGACAATAAAGTAACAGTAAAGAAAAACTCGGTAATAGAATTAGACCTATCTGAAGTTTCATTAGATTATGCAGGCAAAATAAATTTTAAGGAATTTAATTATTTTGAAAACAACCAAAATGGATTGACAGATGTTTTAAATGCTATTGAACATGCTAAAACTGACAACAAAATTAAAGGAATTTCTATTTTAAAAAACCAGTCCGGTTTAGGATTAGCTCAAAGCCAAGCTATTAGAAAAAAGTTAGATGATTTTAAAAAATCAGGGAAATTTGTAGTAGCCTATTCTGACTTTTTAACTCAAAAAGATTATTATCTAAACTCAGTAGCAGACACAGTTTATTTAAATCCAATTGGAGAACTTGATTTTAAAGGTCTTTCTTCTGAAGTATTATTCATGAAAGAATTACAGGAAAAATCAGGAATAAAAATGGAAGTTATTCGTCATGGAAAATATAAAAGTGCAGTTGAGCCTTATTTAAACCAAGAAATGAGTCCTGAAAACAGAGAACAAATTACAGTACTTTTAAATTCTGTATGGAATACAATTGTGACTGATGTTTCACAAAGTAGAAACATCTCAATTGACAGTTTAAATGCAATTGCAAACAATTTAAATGGAAGAACTCCGGAACTTGCATTAACTCATAATTTAATAGACAAAATTGCTTATGAAGATGAATATCATAATGCCATTAAAAATAAATTAAAAGTCGATAAAAATGAAGACTATAATACAATAAGTATTTTAGATTACGCTAAGAATAATTCAACTTCGGCTTCTGACTATGCTAAAAAAGATATTGTTGCAGTAATTTACGCTCAAGGTGAAATTCAAGGAGGAGAGGGTAACGTAAATATAATTGGAGAAGGTTCAATTAAACGCTCTTTAAAAGCAGCTCGTGAAGACAAAAACGTTAAATCAATAGTACTTAGAATAGATAGCCCAGGAGGAAGTGCTTTAACTTCAGAATTAATTTGGAGAGAAATTGAATTGACTAAAAAAACAAAACCAGTTGTAGTTTCTATGGGTAATGTAGCTGCTTCTGGAGGATATTATATTGCTTGTAACGCAAATACTATTTTTGCCGAGCAAAGTACAATTACAGGTTCGATTGGTGTTTTTGGAATGCTACCAAACATGTCTGTTCTTGCAAAAAACATTGGAATAAATGCTGAGCAAGTTAAAACACATGAAAACGCTTCTGGTTATAGCCTATTTGAGCCAATTGATGCAGATTTCAAAAAATTTACTTTAGAAAGTATTGAAAATATTTACGCTACATTTTTACAAAGAGTAGCTGAAGGAAGAAAAATGACAACTGCACAAGTAGACTCTATTGCTCAAGGAAGAGTTTGGACAGGTAGTGATGCTTTAAAACTTGGACTTGTTGATAAAATAGGTGGACTTGAAGACGCTATAAAACATGCAGCTATTTTAGGAAAAACAAAATCATATCAAATTGAAAACTATCCTGAATATGAACAAAACTTTGAAGACCTATTAAATAGTTTAACAGGAATTTCAATTTTCCAAACAAAAGACGACTTATTAAGAGAACACCTTGGTGAAGAAAGTTATTTATTAATTCAACAAATTAAAAAAGCAAATCAATTAAAAGGAATTCAAGCATTAATGCCTTTCGAATTAAAGATTCAATAAAATTAAACATACGTTAAAAGCTATTTCAGAAAAGGAATAGGTTTTTTTGTAGGTTTTGTTTTCATACTTTTGAATTGATGAGTAATTCGGAAAAACTTTTAGCGCAAAAAATTTACTTCATATTAGGAGGACTTTTCATAAGTTCACTTGTAGTGTCTAATTTAATTTTTCAAAAATTCTTTTACTGGCATCCTTTCGGAAAAGAATTTACTCTTTTTGGCGCAAATTTATTCGAGATATCTGTTGGTATTATTCCATATCCAATTACTTTTTTAGTAACCGATATTATTTCTGAAATTTACGGAAGTAAAAAAGCCAATCAAGTTGTAACAACTGGAATCTTTGCTTCGATATTTTCATTAGGAATCGTGTACACAGCAAATCTTGTTCCTGCAATTGAAAACTCACCCGTTTCTAATGAATTGTTTTCAAAAGTTTTTGGACAGACTGCATTAGCCGTTCTGGCATCAATGACGGCATATTTAGCGGCTCAATATATAGACATTCAAGTGTATCATTTTTGGAAACGATTAACAAAGGGTAAATTACTATGGTTGCGAAATAATTTTTCTACGATTACTTCGCAAGCTGTAGATACATTTTCTGTCTTATCATTATTGTGTTTCTTCGAAATATTACCATGGAATATCTTTTGGAAACTATTCATTAGTGGTTTTGCATTTAAATTAATGATTGCTCTTTTTGACACTCCATTAATGTATTTAGCAGTATTTATATTCCAGAAAAAATTTAAATTAAAAGAAGGAGAAGAGATTAATATCGATTAATTTATAATTTTATAGAAAAGACGAATAAAAAAGTTAAAAATGGTATTACTTTTGTATTAACATTCAAGCTAAAATGCATTTAACTTTAAAAAAATAAAAAACGTCATGTCTAAAAAAATCAACTTTAAAAAAGTATTTATTGGTATAGGTATATTCCTTTTCTTATCAATATCTGCTCTAGCGGCAATTCCTTTTTTATTTAAAGATAAAATTCAAGCATTAGTACTTAAGTCTATTAATGAAAATGTAGATGCTACGGTTGCTTTTGAAAATGTTGACTTGAGTTTATTTAAAAGTTTTCCAAACGCAAATGTTACAATAGACAAAATTAGTATTATTAACAAAGCTCCTTTTCAAGGCGACACCTTATTCTATTCAGGTGAACTAAATTTAAAAATGAGCATTAAAGAACTTTTTAAAGGAGAAAACGAACCAATGAATATTCAAGGATTTAGCACCACAAATACAGTTGTTAATGTAATATTCAACAAAGATGGTTTAGGAAATTTTGATATTGCATTAAAAAACCAAGAAGAAAACAGTTCTAATAAAGAAAGTAAACCATTTTCATTAAATATTCAAGAATATGCAGTAAATAATATGCGTTTTACTTTTATTGATGAGTCATCTAAAATGAAAATGATTTTAGATAGTCTTAACCATAAAGGAACTGGAAATTTTGCTTCTCAAAAACTTGATTTAGATACACATACAAATACTAAACTTTCCATTGAAATGGACAAGATGAACTACATGAAAAATGTAGCTATAACATTAGATGCTATTTTAGGAATTGATTTAGACAATAGTAAATATACATTTAAGAAAAATAAAGCATTAATCAACCAACTTCCATTAGAATTTGATGGATTCGTACAAATGGTTGAAGCGGGACAAGTTTATGATTTAAAATTCAACACACCTACTTCATCATTCACAAATTTCTTAGGCCTAATTCCAGAAGTTTATTCTGGAGACATTAAAAAAGTTAAAACTACTGGAGAATTTAAAGTTTCAGGTAAAGTAGACGGAAAATTATCTGACAACACTATTCCAAAATTCAATATAGAATTAGCTTCAAACAATGCTTCTTTTCAATATCCAGATTTACCAAAATCAGTTAAAAACATCATCATAGACACTCACATTGTTAATGAAACTGGCTTAATGAATGATACTTATGTAAATTTAGACAAGCTTTCATTTTCAATTGATCAAGATGTTTTCAATGCGAAAGCCAACATTAAAAATATTGCTACAAACGCTTTAGTAAATGCCGAGTTAAAAGGTACTGTTAACTTAGCAAATGTTACAAAAGCATATCCTGTTAAATTAGACAAGCCTCTAACTGGAATTTTAAAAGCAGACGTTGTAACTAAGTTTGACATGAAATCAGTAGAAACTAGTCAATATCAAAACATTTCTAATGCAGGAACCATTTCATTGACTGGGTTTAATTATGAAGGACCAGAGATGGCAAAACCTTTTAAAATAAATAAAGCGATTGTTGCTTTTAATCCAAATCAAATTAAACTAAATGCATTTGATGCCAATACAGGAGATTCAGATATTCAATTAACTGGAGCGTTAGATAATTTTTATGGTTTTATGTTTAAAAAACAAGTATTGAAAGGAAATTTCAATATGAATTCTAATAAATTAGTTGTTTCGGATTTTATGGCGCCAACCACAGCAACTACTGAAGAAGGTAAAAAAACAACTGAAGCAGTAAAAATTCCTTCATTCTTAGATTGCAGTTTAACAGCTAAAGCAAACACAGTTGTTTACGACAATTTAAATTTAAAAGATGTATCAGGAAATTTAATAATTAAAGACGAAACTATTGCTCTTAACAATTTAAAAATGGGTGTTTTTGGAGGTCAAATTGGTTTAACAGGAACTGTATCAACAAAAGGAAATACTCCAAAATTCAATATGAACTTAGGCTTAAATTCTGTAAGCGTTGCTGAGTCATTCTCTCAATTAGACATGTTAAAATCTATTGCGCCTATTGCAAATACAATAAGTGGAAAATTAAATTCTACCATAAATTTATCTGGAGACTTAACAAATGATATGACTCCAAATTTAAAAACTATATCTGGAGACCTATTAGGCCAATTAATAGAATCTAAAGTAAACGCTAGTAATTCTGAATTATTAACCGCTTTAGGATCTAATGTGAAATTTATAGATGTTTCTAAGTTAAATTTAAACGATGTGAAAGCGTCATTATCATTTAAAGACGGAAAAGTTGCTGTAAAACCTTTTAATTTAAAGTATCAAGACATAAATATGCAAATTGGAGGAACACATGGCTTTGATCAGACGATGGATTACAATGTTAAATTTGATGTTCCTGCAAAGTACTTAGGTACAGAAGTGAACAACTTAATAGCAAAATTAACCCCTGCTGATGCTGCAAAAATTGAAAACATTCCTGTAAATGCATTATTAGGAGGAAACTTCAGCAGCCCAAAGGTAACTACGGATATGAAACAAGCAACTGGAAACTTAGTTACTCAATTGGTAAAAATGCAAAAAGACAAACTAGTAGGCCAAGGCACAAGTGCATTAACTAATTTATTAGGCGGAAATAACGCAAATCAAAGTAGCGCAAATGAAACAAATGACACAACCAAGACAACGACTCCAAAAACACCAACTAAAGACGATATTAAAACGGGGGTAAAAGATGTCATTGGCGGATTCTTAGGTGGAAAAAAGAAAAAAGAATAATACAATCTCATAAAACGTAAAAAATCCCATTTCTAATTAGAAATGGGATTTTTTTATACTATTATGTAAATATTAAACTTCTATTTTTACTACAATTCCTTCGTTACTTCTAACATTAAAAACTGTTCCGTCTTCAAACAATAAATATTGCCCTTTAATTCCATTTACTTTCCCTGTGAAAGACGGTGTTTTTTCAAGATTTAAACTATTAATCTTAGCTGGATAATTCTCAATTGGGAAATCTATTTTATACAATTCTTGCTCTTTGGCAAAATAAGGCTTGATTTCTTCAGGTAACCATTGCAAGACATTATTTCGCTGTGCAACTAAATCAACATCAGGAACATTATTCTTTAGCATTTTTTGCCAACTTGTTTTGTCCGCAAAATGTTCTTTTAAAGCAACTTCTGTAATTCCAGCTAAATAACGGTTTGGCACCTCAACAATAGGAATAGCTTGTATTGCGCCTTGATCTATCCAACGAGTTGGAACTTGAGTTTTTCGAGTCACTCCTACTTTCACATCACTTGATAAAGCCAAATAAACTATATGTGGTTGCAATTGAACACGTCTTTCATATTCTAAATCTCTATCTTCAATATTTAAATGCGCTGTGCTCAATTCGGGACGCATTATCCAATCTCCAACAGATGCGCTACTCACAAAGCAATCATAGCAATAACCTTGTCTGTAAATTTTCTTTTGTTTCCCACAATTTAAACATTGATAACCTTCAAAAGAAATAGAAACTTCTTTTCCTATTAGTTGATTCATGTTCAAGAAACTATCTTCAAATACTAAATAATATTGAATAGGAATTAAAAATTCTGTTTGCATTTTTTGTAAGACGCCTTGGTATGTCATTCGTAGTAAAGTTTTAATGTTATAGCTGAAAAAATAAAAAAAATGTTATTTTTGGTAAAGTTATTATTCATAACTCATAATTCATAATTAAAAAATGGCATTACCAATAATTAATTCTATTGCTACTTGGATTTTAAAAAAACGAATTCATCAAATTGAATTGTTTATCAAATATCCAAATGAAGTTCAAGAAGAATTACTTTTTAACTTGTTAAAAACTGCCGAAAATACTGTTATTGGTAAAGAATATGATTTTTCTTCAATTAAAAACTACAAAACGTTTAGTGAAAGAATTCCAGTTTCTTCATATGAAGAACTTGCACCAATGATAAAACAAACTCGAAAAGGTGCTCAAAATGTTTTTTGGCCAAGTAATATAAAGTGGTTTGCAAAATCAAGCGGAACAACAAATGCAAAAAGCAAATTTATTCCTGTTAGTAGTGAGTCACTTGAAGGCTGCCATTATAAAGCTAGTAAGGATTTATTATGCTTATACCTAAACAACAATGAAGAATCCCAAATGTTTGTTGGCAAAAGCTTACGACTAGGCGGTAGTAAGCAAATGTATGAGAACAACAATACTTTTTTTGGGGATTTGTCTGCAATTTTGATTGACAACATGCCTGTTTGGGCAGAATTTAGTTCTACTCCAAGCAGCAGAGTCTCATTAATGAGTGACTGGGAAACAAAATTACCCGCAATAATTAACGAAACTATCAATGAAAATGTAACCAGTTTAGCAGGGGTTCCTAGTTGGATGCTGGTGCTTTTAAACAAAGCGCTAGAGGAGACAGGAAAAGAAAGTATTTTGGATATATGGCCTAATGCAGAAGTATATTTTCATGGCGGAGTTAATTTTGAACCATATAAAGAACAATATAAAAAATTATTCCCAAAAGATAATTTCAAATATTACGAAATTTATAATGCCTCTGAAGGATTTTTTGCCATACAAGATTTAAATAATTCAAGCGAACTTCTTTTAATGTTAGACTATGGAATATTTTATGAATTTATTCCAATGGATACATTTGGAAAAGAAAATCAAAAAATAATTCCACTGAGTGAAGTAGAATTATTTAAAAACTATGCTATTGTAATAACTACAAATTCAGGACTTTGGAGATATTTAATTGGAGATACTATCCGATTTACTTCATTAAGCCCGCACAGAATTATGGTTACAGGAAGAACGAAACACCATATAAATGTTTTTGGAGAAGAGTTAATGGTTGAAAACACAGACAAAGCAATAGCTATTACTTGTAAAGAATTAAATTGCGAAGTTATAGATTATACTGTAGCTCCTATTTTTATGAAAGGGAAACAAAAAGGAGCACATGAATGGATTGTTGAGTTTAAGAAAAAACCAGATGATTTAGAAAAATTTAGTATATTGCTAGACAATACGTTACAGGAACTAAATTCGGATTACGAGGCCAAAAGAAACAATAATATTACTTTAAATCCGTTAAAAGTTAATGTTGCCAATAAAGGATTATTCTATAATTGGTTAAAAAATCAAAATAAATTAGGCGGACAAAATAAAGTTCCTAGATTATCAAATGATCGAAAGTACTTAGAATCAATATTAGCTACCCAAGAACAATTAACCTAAAAGAAAAAAGAATGAAAAAGAGAACTATTATTGCTGCAATTTTAGGAATTACATTTCTAATATCTTGTGGACCTAGACGATATAAGTGCGGACCAGGAAGAAGATGTGAAATTAAAGAAAATACAACAAAAGCGCCATTAGAAAAACAATTCTTCAACAAAAAAACTACAAACAGTTGATTTATTGCATAATTCATAAAAACAGAAACGATTTAACTTACGCTAAATCGTTTTTTTTATGCTTTTAATCGTCAATTTTAACAAAAAGTAAAAAAAAAGTTAAAAAAATATTTTTTTTAGAGAATTATCATATATTTTTGCGGACGTTTTAAGTAAAACTTTTACAAACAGAAACTTAGAAATTAATTTATGAGATTTATTACAAAAATTACTGCATTAACCCTTTTAATAAGTGCTTCTTTATTTGCACAAGAACCAGAACGCCTTGATGGTAAAGATTCTATTATTAATGTAATCAACGCATCTACCAAAGGTGTTCGTTATGTTTTAAATGACACAGGAATAAACTCTGAGTTAAATGAAGTAGGAACTTCTTTTTTTAAAAATAAGTATATTATTTTGTCAAACAAAAAAAGAAGACATTACGAAACCACTATAAATGAAGAGACAAACACACCAAATAACAACTTATATTGTGTAGATGTAAAAGAAAACGGAGACTTATCTTTTCCTTTATTATTCTCTAGTGTTATAGACTCAAAAGACAACGAAGGTTCTATCGCTTTCTCACCAGATGAGAAAACAATTTATTACACTCAAGAAAGCTCCAATAAAGACGGTAAACTAGACTTATATAAAGCAACTTTAAATCTTGATTCAAAAGAATATTGGACCGATATTCAAAAAGTATCTTTAATACCTGAAGGGTATTCAATTGAAACACCTAGTGTATCTCCTGATGGAAAAAAAATATTTTTTGCTGCCGATATTCCTGGAGGAATAGGAGGTTACGACTTATATGAAGCATCAATTAACGAAGATGGAACATACGGGAAACCGATAAATTTAGGGCCTAATGTTAATACTTCAGAAGACGAGAAATTTCCTAACATTACTGCTGACAACAAACATTTATATTTTTCTTCTAAAGGGCATATGAACATTGGAGGATATGATGTATTTAGATCTTCTATAGTAGATGGGAAATATTTAGAAGCATTAAATTTAGGAGTTTCGTTAAATTCAAGAAGAGATGATTTAGCATTTGTTTTAGTTTCAGAAGACAAAGGATACTTATCAACAGATAAGTCACATTCTGGAAATTTTGACATATTAAAATTTGAAGTTAAAGAGTTAGAAAAAAGCAACCCAACTTATACAATTGTAGAGCAATTATCTCAACTACCTTTACCAAATGCTAAAATTATAATAAAAAACGAGTTTGGCGAAATTGTAAACGAAACAGTTTCTGATGAAAATGGAAAAATAAAAATACCTTTAAACCCTATTTCATACAACTTCATTACAGTTGAAAAAGAAGGTTATGAGCCATTTACAAGTAGATTTACATCTGAAAATTTACTAAGTGACCCTATTGAACTTAAACAAGCTAAACCTGAAATTACTGCTGATGCAATTGTAATTGAAAACATATTGTTTGCTTTTGACAAAGACCTTATCAAAGCAGAATCTGAATTATCATTAAACAAAATTGTTGAAGTGTTAAATCAATTCCCAGAAATGACTTTAACAATCAATGCCCACACAGACAGTAAAGGATCTGATAAATATAACCTAGCGTTATCTAAAAGAAGAGCAAAATCTACAGTTGCCTACTTAATTTCTAAAGGAATCGCTAAAGAAAGATTAACATTTAAAGGTTATGGAGAAACGAAACCTTTAAATGATTGCTCTAACTGTACCCCAGAACAAGACCAAGCTAATAGACGTGTTGAATTTAAAATAAACAAACTAAAAAATCAGTAATGAGAAAAGGAATCATTGTATTAGCACTATCTAGTACTGCGTTATTAACGTCATGTTCAAGCGGATGGAGTTGCAAAGCAAGATATGTAAAGGCTGAAAAGTCTAAAGATATTGAAAAAACTAAAGATGCTTAAAAATAAAAAATCCCGCTAAAAGCGGGATTTTTTATTTTATAATATTTACAAAAATTACGAAGCTGTTTTTAATCTTTGTAATAAATTTTTATTTAAACTTTGTTCAGCAAATTCTTTATCAACATTTAAGTTAGTTTCTGAAGAACTTGGTAAATCATACATTGCATCTGTTAAAATAGCTTCACATAACGAACGTAATCCTCTTGCTCCTAATTTATATTCTAAAGCTTTATCAACAATAAAATCCAAAGCTTCATTTTCAATTGAAAACTCAACATCATCCATTGCAAACAACTTTTGGTATTGTTTAATCAAAGCATTCTTAGGCTCGGTTAAAATTGCTCTTAAAGTTGCCGCATCTAATGGATCCATATGAGTAAGAACAGGCAAACGCCCAATTATTTCTGGAATTAAACCAAAATCTTTTAAATCTTTAGGAATAATATATTGTAGTAAATTATCCTTATCAATATTTTCTGCACTTATAGAAGAACTATATCCAACCGCTTGACGATTTAATCTTTTCGAAATTACTTTATCAATACCATCAAAAGCGCCACCAGCAATAAATAAGATGTTTTGAGTATTTACCTCAACGAATTTTTGATCTGGATGTTTTCTTCCTCCTTTAGGCGGAACATTAACAACAGTTCCTTCAAGCAACTTTAACAATGCTTGTTGCACACCTTCTCCAGAAACATCTCTCGTAATTGATGGATTATCACTCTTACGAGCAATTTTATCAATCTCATCAATAAAAACAATACCTCTTTCGGCTTTAGCTACATCATAATCCGCAGCTTGCAATAAACGAGTTAAAATACTTTCAACATCTTCTCCAACATAACCAGCTTCAGTTAATACTGTTGCATCAACAATCGCCAAAGGAACATTTAACATCTTCGCAATTGTTTTTGCTACTAATGTTTTTCCAGTTCCTGTTTGTCCAACCATGATAATATTAGATTTTTCAATCTCTACATCATCATCTGTTTGTTTTTGCAATAATCTTTTATAATGGTTATAAACCGCTACACTCATTACTTTTTTAGTTTGATTTTGTCCAATAACATAATCATCTAAAAAAGCTTTAATTTCTTTTGGTTTAAGTAAAACTGTATCTGCTAACAAATCGGTATTACCTGTTTGTTTAATCTCTTCTAAAACTATTCCATGTGCTTGCTCAATACATTTATCACAAATATGTGCATCAATACCAGCAATCAACAAACTAGTTTCTGGCTTTTTCCTACCGCAAAATGAACACTCTAAAATTTCCTTCGCCATTTTTTATTTTCCTTTTTTTAAAGAAGTTTCTATTTTTAACTTCTAACTAAAACTTCATCAATCATTCCATACTCTTTTGCTTCACTAGCAATCATCCAGTAATCTCTATCACTATCGTCATGAACTTTATCAATTGTTTGTCCAGAATGTTTTGCAATAATCTCATACAACTCTCCTTTTAACTTAATTATTTCGCGAGCTGTAATTTCGATATCAGAAGCTTGTCCTGATGCACCTCCAAGAGGTTGATGAATCATTACTCTCGAATGAGGCAATGCACTTCTTTTTCCAGCAGCACCAGCACATAATAAAACTGCTCCCATTGAAGCTGCCATACCAGTACAAATTGTAGCCACATCAGGCTTAATAAACTGCATAGTATCATAAATACCTAAACCTGCATAAACACCTCCTCCTGGAGAATTTACATATATCTGAATGTCTTTAGATGCATCTAAACTTTCCAAAAACAATAATTGTGCTTGTACAATATTTGCAATTTGATCGTCAATACCAGTTCCTAAAAAGATAATTCTATCCATCATTAAACGAGAAAAAACATCTAGTTGGGTAACATTCATTTGACGCTCTTCCATAATATATGGAGTCATTCCAATTGGAGTAATTTTACTTACGATTTTATCGTAATACATATTATTTATTCCGTGGTGCTTAGTAGCGTAATTTTTAAATTCTTTTCCAAAATTCATATTGACTTTACTTTTATATTTTATTTAAACTAAGAACGTCAAACTTAGTTAAGCTTGACGTTCAAAGATAATTATTTTTTACGAGAAATTATTCTCCGTACATTTCTTTTACAAATTGTTCATAAGAAACATCTTTTGCTTTTGCTGAAATTTTATTTTTGAAAAGTTCAAGCATTTTAGCACTCATTACTTGTTCAGACAATCTTTTAGCTTCTTCCTGATTAGAAAGCACTCTTGCCACAATTCCTTCAACTTCTTCATCTGTAGGATTTAATTGTCCAAACTGTGCCATTTGTTGTTTAATTAAAACAGAAGTATGTGCTTTTAAATCTTCAAATTTTATTTGTAAATCATTAGCCGCAATAATTTTACCCTCAATTAATTGGTAACGTAAACCTTTTTCAGACTTTTCATATTCTTCATCAGCTTGCTCAGCTGTTAAAGGATTCTCTCCTGCTGTCATAATCCATTTTTTCAAGAAAGCTGCTGGTAAGTCAAATTTTGTGTTCTCAATTAAACTTTCAATTACATCACTTAAAAATTTTTGATCTGCTTGTTGCGCAAACTGACCTTCGGCATCTTCTTTAATTTTAGCTTTTAAATCTTCTACCGAAGAGACAGTTCCTTCACCAAATAATTTGTCAAACAATTCTTGATTTAAATCAGCCTTTTCAACATTATTAATCTCTTCAATTGTAAAATTCACAACAATATCTAATCCATGAACATTATCATGATCTACTTTTAAATAATCCATTAATTTATGATCATCATCAAATAAACCTTTAGTAGATAATTCTACAACATCTCCAACTTTTTTACCAATAAATAACTTTGATATTTTTTTATCACTAAAAATATCTAAAGTAATATTTGTTGTATTATTAATATTTGCTTCCTCATTGAAAAAAGTTCCTCTTAATGTAAAATCTTTTTCAACTTTATCTTGAGGAATTAATCTACCATATTGTTTTTGAATACGCTCTACTTGCTCATTAAGCATTTTTTCATCTGCAACAATATTAAATTTATTTACTTTTTTTACAGAAGCTAAATCAACATTAAATTCAGGCGCTAAACCTAATTCAAATTCAAAAGTAAAATCTTCCTTATCCCAGTTAAAATCTTCAGTAATTTTAGGTAATGGATTACCAAGTATATCTAATTTTTCTTCAACTAAATAATCATTCAAAGATGATTGTAAAATTTTATTTACCTCATCTAAAAGAACAGCTTTCCCGTATTGTTTTTGGATTAAGCTCATAGGAACAGCTCCTTTTCTAAATCCTGGAATATTAGCATTTTTTCTATAATCTGCTAATATTTTTTCCACTTTTTGTGAATAATCTTCCTTAGAAATCGCAACTGTAACAACAGCATTTAACGCATCTACATTTTCTTTTGTAATATTCATTTTAAATTATTTAAAGGTCATAAAATTTGGCTTGCAAAATTATACATTTTTTATAACTCAAACAAGTTTTTAATTACTTGAATTTCAATTAGCTAAAAAATCATTCCTCTGAAATAAAAATTCCATTCATGACAGATTGACTTATTGATAGTAAAACACTAAATACAAATGCGTTCCAAAAACCATTTACTACAAAACCATCAACAAAATAATCACCAACAAGAATAACTATAGCATTTATCGCTAATAAAAAAAGACCTAAAGTAAGTATTGTTGCAGGAAGAGTAAGAATAACAAGAATAGGCTTTAAAAAGGCATTTAAAAAACCTAAAACCAAAGCCAACCACAATGCAGAAGTATAGTCTTGAACAGAAATTCCTGGAAGAAAATGCGATATAACTACTACAAGAATAGTTGTAATAATAAGTCGAATTAAGATTTTCATATTTTTTTATTTTTAGTATATAAAAAAAGGCACCAAAAATGGTGCCTTTTTAAAAATATTATTAAATTTTAGTTTGATGGCAAAATAGTAGCACCAGGATAACCAGGAGCATGAACCAAAGGAATGTTTGCATTATAATAAGAATTTATCACTTTAATTATCTCATTAGAGATAACGGCATATCCCCTAGCATTAGGATGTACTCCATCTAAAGAAAATAAAACCGACCCAGCAGTTGCTGATGAAAAATAATCAGCAGTATAAATAGTACCATCCTCGATAGTTAATCCTTCTTTTAATTTTGTCATAATTGCGTTCATATCTGCAACAGCAATATCATTTGAAGCCGCAATAGACACAATTGCGCTATTGTATGCAGCTGTAGCATTAGCCACTAGCATTTTTTCATCTTCAGACAAAACCCATTGATCTGACAAAGGAACACTTACCCCATTAACTTGAAGAGGATTACCTCCTACTAAAGTTCCAATAAATGATGACGCTGGTAATATAATCAAATCATTCTCAGTAGCATGACGGTATGATGGAATTCCAAATCCTGTTAAATCTGTTAAATATTCATCAACCATTACAACTGCATTTTTACCTGACCTAAAAGTAATTATTCTTTTAGAAAGCTCATCTCTAGAAATTAAGCCATTATCGAAAGCAAATCTTAAACCGTCATTATATGTAGTGTATCCTAAATTTAATTGAGCAGCAGTCCCTGCATCTAAAGGAACTGCATTATAAGGAACTGTAGTAAAATAAGGTATCGCGGTAACCTCTGGAATTGTAGCAACCACTCCTCTAGCTCCTCCTGATGTTAAAGTATTTACTAATGTAGAATAAACGCTTGCAAAAACTTGAGGATCTGTTATGTCATTTGATCCGTAAGACGCAGGATTTAAATTACCTAACTGATCTACACCTACGCCACCAGAA
This sequence comes from uncultured Flavobacterium sp., assembly GCA_964559365.1. Taxonomy (GTDB): domain Bacteria; phylum Bacteroidota; class Bacteroidia; order Flavobacteriales; family Flavobacteriaceae; genus Flavobacterium. The sequence goes on along the minus strand of CAZLGK010000019.1, from coordinate 621 downwards.
GTAGCATAAGATAAAACATCATTATTTCCAATCCAATTTGTAAAAAAAGTAGGATTCATCTGCATTGCATCTCCTATTACCGTTGTAGTCGCTGAAGTTGCGTGACGAACAAAATAAGGATTAGATTGACCTAAAGCAACACCAGCAATATTTCCATATCCAGCTGAAAGTAAATGAAATGACTTTGCACCAGGAACTCCCATGTTATGATATGCAGTTGCTTGTAAATTTGAGACCTCAATAGTAGAATTTCCTGCAATATTCTCAGGACCTCCAGCAGAAGCATCTATAACAAGTCTAGTTCCCCCAATAGGGAATCCACCTAACGTTAATCCACCTAAATTATCAATATCGTCAGCAAATGAAGGCTGAGTAAAAATACCCCCTCCAACAACAGCAAATTGTCCAGCAAGAGTATTTGGAAAAGAGAAGGTTTGCCCTACTCTAGAAACTGTACCATCCATATATCCGGCAGTTAATGAGTTACCAACCGCTACATAAGAAGAAAAATCAGCATTTCCAGAAGAATAATTTGCATCTGTAAGTTCATTTTCAAATTCTGGCTCACAAGAAATAAAACCTGCAGCCAAAACAGCTAAGTATATAAATTTATTTTTCATT
>CAZLGK010000018.1:0-25175 GCA_964559365.1 uncultured Flavobacterium sp. | reverse complement strand
TATGCTCAGCCTATAACATTTAAACTTCAATAATGTTTAAATTTTAAAAGTATTTAAATCCCAATCAATTGATTGGGATTTTTTTTGGCATATAAATTGTATTAAGATATTTTAATAGACATTGTTTAATTAAATTATCAAAGTATGAGATCAGATGTTAAGTTTAAAGGGAAATTAAAAAATAGCTTTGTCTATTTTCAGGTAGGTTTAATAATTACTATGTTGGTAACACTATTTGTTTTAGAGTTTAAGTTTGAAAATAAAACATCAATAGTAAATAAACCAGATGTTGTTTCTATTGCCAAAGAGCCTGTTTTTAGATATAATCCAATTACAGCTGAAAATAAGCCAGTTGCTATGATGGAAAAGCCTATTGTTAATACGAATAAAGTTAACAATGTGTTTAAAAAAGTTGATAATAATCAAGTTTTAAAAACAGAAAAAAACAATCTTCCTAATGAAAATAACATAATAAATAATTCTTCTAACCAGATAGACCAATCTCCAGTTAAAAAATCAGTTACTACTATTAGCGAAAATACTATTTTTTCTGTTGAACAGTTGCCAATGTTTGAAGCTTGCAAAGGTTTGCCTCGTAATGTACAAAAAGAATGTTTTGATAGTCAGTTAGCTAAAGCGATATCTAAAAATTTATCTTATCCTGAATCAGATTATGAGAATGGTAAGCAAGGAACGGCACTTGTTGAATTTATTATTGACGAAAATGGAAATATTACTAATGTAGTTTCGGTTGACAATAAACGAGCAACCTATCAAATGAGAATGGCTGCTGAAAAAGCTATTAAAAAAATACCTAGAATTATTCCGGCAAAGCAAGGAGATGAAAGTGTGAAAATTAAATATATTATTCCAGTTTCTTTTAAATTAAAATAAAACCATTTAAAAAATAAAAAAATCCCTTTTTAAAAGGGATTTTTTTATTTTTACAACTTTCATAATAATTTGACTATGAATATTAAACAATATCTAGATTCTACCTATTTAAAAACCGCTGAACAATCTTTGATAACTGAAGATGAAAATATTGAAGTTGTTAATTTTGTAATAAATGAAGCTATCCTTGAGGGCTTTAAGTTAATTATGATAAGACCAGAATATGTTGTTTTGGCAAAAAAAGCAATTAATAATGCAGATTCTAACTTGTTAATTGGTACAGTTATAGATTTTCCAAAAGGAACTAATTCTACTCAATATAAATGTAATGAGGCTCTTACCGCTATTAATAACGGTGTAGATGAATTGGATTATGTTATTGATTATGAGGCGTTCAAACGGAACGAATTGGATTATGTGAAAAATCAGGTTGTTCAATGTACAAAAGTTGGTTTGGATAATAATAAAGTTGTAAAATGGATTATAGAAATAGCGGCGTTAAACAATCATGAAATTGTTCAGATTACAGCTTTAATAAAGAATTGTATTATTTCAAATTTTAATGAATCACAATACGATAAGGTTTTTGTAAAATCATCTACTGGTTTTTATATAACTCAAGATGGATCTCCAAATGGAGCCACATATTCGGCAATTAAACTTATGTTAGAAAATGCTTTTCCGTTGCCTGTTAAAGCGTCAGGGGGTGTTAAAAATTATCAAGATGCAATTCAAATGATTAATCTTGGAGTTAAAAGAATAGGAGCTTCTTCTGCAAAGCAAATTGCTAATAATGAAATTACTAATACAGATTACTAAATTAATCATGAAAAAAACATATTATATAGTTCTATTATTTGTCACGGGGTTTTCTTTACAAGCGCAAATAAGCTCTTCTAATGAACAACTGCCCGTTTTCCCTGATTGCGAAAATACAACCTCAGATAAATACGAAGCCTGTTTTTACAATACAATTCAAAATTTCTTTTTTGAAAACTTTAAAGTTCCTGAAGAAACTATTAAATCAAATTTTAAGGGAAATGTTATAGCCTTATTTGAAACTGATACTTTAGGGAAATTTAAAGTTATTTATGTAGATGCGCTAAATGAAGATTTAAAGATTGAAACAAAAAGAGTTTTCGGGTTATTGCCAAATGTAAAACCTGCAACCTATTCAGGAAGAAAAGTATTCTCTAAGTTTACAATTCAAATTCCTATTCCTTTGCAGAAACCACAGCCATATAATTCAAATCTAGTTGTTGAAGAGTTTGACAAAACCAATTCAAAATTAATAGATAATAACAAAGTATTAAATGAATTTGAAGCAGTTTCTCAAAATTACAAACCATATAATAATGCAACATATAAAAGCAGATTAAATATTCCTTTTTCGCATTTGAATTATTCTAATTTTGATGCTTTAATGAATCAAGTGGGTAGTAACAATCATACTGCGACTAAGCCATATTCTTATCAAGAAGTAGCTAAGTATTATGATTTTGAAGCAATAAGTCAGTCTTTGCAAAAAGAAAAATCAACTTGGTTAGGGAAAAAGTTTTGGAATGAAAATCTTGTTGCAATACAAGGAGAGGGTTATTGGTTTACTATGAATCCAATTTTAGACTTAAGAGTTGGGAAAGATTTAGATAGTGAATTGTCTAATACTTTTGTAAATACAAGAGGTATTCAAGTTCAAGGGGAATTAGGTAGAGAATTGAGTTTTTCAGCATCTATTTTTGAAAGTCAAGGTCGTTTTGCGGATTATTATAATCAATATGCTCAAAGTATTAGGCCTTCTGGAGGTAATCCGGCGATAATACCAGGAATTGGAATTGCAAAAGATTTTAAAGAAGATGCTTATGATTTTCCACTAGCTGAGGCAAATATAAAATATACACCTAGTGAGTTTATAGATATGCAATTAGGTTATGGAAGAAACTTTATAGGAGACGGTTATCGTTCTCTTTTACAAGGAGATGGAGCAAGTCCATATCCGTTTTTTAAAGTAAATACAACTTTTTGGAAAATTAAATATACTAATACATATATGTGGTTGAAAGACGTTAGACCTGAGGTTACTATTGACGGAACTTATGCTACAAAATATATGGCAAGTCATTATTTAAGTTATAATGTTTCTAAAAAATTAAACATAGGTCTTTTTGAAAATGTTGTATGGACGAATACTAATGATAGAGGTTTTGATGTAAATTTTGTTAATCCAATCATTTTTTATAGAGCTGTAGAGTTTTCTTCTTCATCAAGAGCGGGTAATGCTGTTTTGGGAATTGCATCTAAATATAAATGGAATAATCAAGTTAGTTTTTATGGACAATTTTTAATTGATGAATTTGCTATAGGCGATGTTAGAGAAAATAATCAAAGTTGGAGAAATAAATTCGGATATCAGTTAGGGGTTAAGTATTTTGATGCTTTTAAAGTGAAGAATTTAATGCTACAGATGGAGTATAATCAAATCAGGCCATACGTTTACTCACATAGTAATCCGTTAACTAATTATGCGCATAATAATCAGAGTATGGGGCATAATTGGGGTGCGAATTTCAGAGAATTAATTGGGATTGCAAGATATTTTAAAGGAAGGTATTTTGGAGAAGCTAAATTGATTTTTGGTCAAAGAGGTTTTGATTTTAATACTGCTACAGATGCTTTTAATTATGGGGGTAATATTTATTTAGATTATGATGAAAATAGACCCTATGACAATGGTATTTCTATTGCGCAAGGAAATAAAACTAGTATAATGATCGCTGATCTACAATTAGGGTATGTTGTTAATCCATCGGCTAATTTAAAGGTCTTTGGAAATTTCATGTTTAGAAACTTTGATCCAACAGCAGAAACTGCAAGTACATTAAAATCTAATACAACTTGGTTTTCAGTTGGTCTAAGAAGTGATTTGTTTAATTGGTATTTCGATTATTAATATCTAATTCAACTTTTAAGAATTGATTATGTTTTATCAATAATCTTATTTGTATCTTTGCCGCCATAAAAACTTAAGTTTTCATAAATTTTGAGTACTATAACTAAAAAATCAATGTTTGCTAACTTTGTTGCAATTACTAAAGCTAGATTGGCCATTAGTGTTGTTTTTTCAACAATAGCAGGATATTTGTTGGGTGTTGAAACTTGGGAAACTTCAAGTTGGTTAACCGTATTGTTGCTGATGATTGGTGGTTATTGTATGGTTGGGGCCTCAAATGTTTTTAATCAAGTAATTGAGGTAGATTTAGATGCTTTAATGGATAGAACTAAAACACGTCCTTTGCCTTCGGGTGATATTACAAAAAATCAAGCTTTACTGCTAGGGGGGTTGTTAACTGCTTTAGGTTTGATTATACTATACTTTATAAATCCAAAAACTGCAATGTTTGCAGCTATTTCGATTTTTATGTATGTAAGTTTGTATACGCCATTAAAAACAGTAACTCCATTGTCCGTTTTTGTAGGTGCTTTTCCAGGCGCTATTCCTTATATGCTAGGTTGGGTTGCTGCTACAGGTCATTTTGGAATAGAAGCAGGAGCTTTATTTATGATACAGTTTTTTTGGCAATTTCCTCATTTCTGGGCTATAGGTTGGTTTTTATACGATGATTATAAAAAAGCAGGCTTCTTTATGTTGCCAACTGGTGAGAGAGATAAGAAAACAGCATTACAAACTATTTTATATACAATTTGGATGATCTTAGCCTCTTTAATTCCTGTTCTTGGAATTACTGGCAGGCTCTATTTAACAAAATTTTCTGCAGTTATCGTCTTCTTACTTGGTCTTTGGATGTTGTACGCTGCAATAAGATTATATAAAGAAATGGACGCTAAAGCTGCTAGAAAATTAATGATTGTTAGTGTAACTTATATTTCAATAATTCAAATAATATTCGTTTTAGATAAATTTTTAAGATAATATGGAAACAAAAATGTCAATAGAAGAACATCAATTACGAAAAGGTAAATCGTATAAATTGTTGTTGTTGTTTGGTATGATTAGTATTTTAATGATATTCGCAGGGTTGACTAGTGCTTATGTAGTAAGTAAATCTAGACCTGATTGGATGACAGATTTTCAAATACCAACAGCCTTTATTTTTTCTACTTTGGTAATGATAACAAGTAGTGCTACTTTTTATTTCGCATATAGATCAATTAAATTAAATAAAAGATCTCAAGCTACTATCTTTTTTTGGTCAACGTTGCTATTAGGATTTTTATTTGTTTATTTGCAATTCAAAGGCTTTCAACAAGCTGTTGAGAGTGGTTATTTTTTTACGGGTAGTGAAAGTAATGTTACAACTTCCTTTTTGTATATTGTTGTAATTGTGCATTTAGCACATTTAATAGGAGGCTTTATTTCGTTATTCATAGTAATTTATAATCATTATAAACAAAAATACAATACCTCTCAAACCCTTGGTATTGAACTAAGTGCGATGTATTGGCACTTTATGGATTTTATTTGGGTTTATTTGTTTTTATTTTTCTATTTTTTCAAATAGAAAAAAAGTAATAAATTTGGGAACTTTTTAACAATAAAAAATTTATGGGAGCGACAGTTACTTCACATGACGAACACGCTTTATTAGACGGCGGTCCAGGACCTATGGGTGCTACTTATGGTAAAATGATGATGTGGTATTTTATCGTATCAGATGCTTTAACATTTTCAGGATTCCTTGCGGCGTATGGTTTTTCAAGATTTAAATACATTGAGAATTGGCCTATCGCTGATGAGGTGTTTACTCACTTTCCTTTTTTACATGGTGTTACTGCACCAATGTATTATGTAGCGTTAATGACTTTTATCTTAATCTTTTCATCTGTAACAATGGTTCTTGCTGTTGATGCAGGACATCAAATGAAAAAAAATAAGGTTGCGGTTTATATGTTCTTAACGATAATTGGAGGGTTTATATTCCTAGGTTCTCAAGCATGGGAATGGAAAAACTTCATTAAAGGAGAATACGGAGCAATCGAAACAAAGGGTGGCTCAATATTACAGTTTGTTGACAAAGATGGCAAACGAGTAGCTTTACATGAATTTGCTAAAGTGTTACCAGAAGATAGAACTCAATTGACTAGAGATAAAGGGTTTTGGTTTACGGGTGAATCAGCTTTACCTTCTTTTTCAGTTAATGAAGTTGTAGAAGGATTTAAGTCTAATCCAAACATTTTAGTTAGAACAGAGCAAATTGTAGATAAAGAAAAGGTTGTTTTAACAAGAGAACAGTCTTTAATGAGATTAGAAAATTCAAAATATGTAGTTGAAGGAGCTAATTTAGTTAGAAACGAATACGGTCATAAATTATTTGCAGACTTTTTCTTCTTTATTACTGGATTTCATGGATTTCACGTTTTTTCGGGAGTTATTATAAATATAATAGTCTTTTTTAATGTTCTTTTAGGAACTTATGAGAAAAGAAAGAGTTATGAGATGGTTGAAAAAGTTGGATTGTATTGGCACTTTGTAGATTTAGTATGGGTATTTGTATTCACATTCTTCTACTTAGTATAATTTTTAAAATATAAGAGTCATGGCACACGCACACGAATCAAATACAAAAAGAATCTGGATAGTTTTCGCAATTTTATCTGTGATTACTACTGTTGAGGTTGTTTTAGGAATTCTTAAACCGGATTCATTGTTTAGAGTTAATTTTCTTTCAATGAGTTTGCTTAATTGGATATTTATTATTTTAACTATTGTTAAAGCTTATTATATTGTTTGGGCATTTATGCACTTGGAGGGCGAAACTAAAGGTTTGAGGTGGTCTATAGTAGCCCCTTTAGTTTTTCTAATATTATATTTATGTTTTATATTGCTTGTTGAAGGTGATTATGTTTATGAAGTATATAAAACAGGTCACATCAAATGGAATTTTTAACAAGATATTTTGATATACTTAATCCCGCTTTTCGCGGGATTTTTTTATTTTTGTAAAACATTAAAAATATAATGAAAAAGAAAATTGTATTAATATCATTATTTATATTACCTATTGTAATATATTTAATTTTTGCTTCTGCAAAACACAACTCCTTGTTTCTTCCTACCCTTTCAAAGTTTAATAAAGAAATACCTTCAAATTGGAAACCTTTTAATAATTCTGAAAAAGTACAGTTAAAAAATAAAATTACTGTTTTAGGGTTTTTAGGAAGTAATGTAGAATTGAGTAAAGGAAATTTGTTTAATTTAAATCAAAAAATTTATAAAAAATATTTTGGTTTTGATGATTTACAATTAGTGATGATTGTTTCGGAAGGTCAAGAAGAAGCTGTTAAATCTGTTATTAGCGAACTTAAACCTATTACTGAAGACATGAGTGGTTGGAAATTTGTTGTAGCTCCAGAGTCTGAAATCAATTCGTATTTTGAAAGTTTTAAAACAATTGGACACCTTGATGATCATTTTAGTACGCCTTCTGTATTAATTTTAGATAAAGATATTAATCATAGAGGTAGAAAAGGAAAGGATTTAAAAGGCGAAGATGAGTATAAAGATAGTTATAATACTATTTCAGCTGCTGAACTTCATAATGAAATGACGGATGATATGAAAATTATCTTAAGAGAATATCGCTTAGCTTTAAAGAAAAATAAAAGGAAAGATGAATTTAGAGATAAGATTACGAAAAATGTAGAAGAAAAAATACAAGGAAAATAATATGAAAAACAAATCTTACATAGGTATTTCATTTATTGTTTTGATTTTTGGAATCTGGACAGTTAAAGAAATAAGAGCGCGTTATTTTAAAAAATCTGAATTAATTGAAATTGGTTCTGCACCAAGTTTTTCGTTGGTTAATCAGGATAATAAAACTATTTCAGATAAAGATATGCTTGGAAAGGTTTATGTTGTTGAGTTTTTCTTTTCAACTTGCCCTACCATTTGCCCTATAATGAACCAAAACATGCTCGAAGTTGAAAAGCAATTTCTTTCTAATGATGATTTTGGTATTATTTCAATTACTATTAATCCGGGTAATGATACTTATTCAGTTTTAAAAGATCATGCAATTCATCTTGGAGTAACTCATAAAAATTGGCACTTTTTAACTGGAGATAGAGATTATATATATAAAATTGCAAACAAAGGGTTTAATTTATATGCTTCAGAAAATAATAAAGCAAAAGGTGGTTTTGAACACTCTGGTTTTTTTGCTTTAATTGATAAAGATGGAAATATAAGATGCAGAAAAGATGAATTTGGTAATCCTATTTTGTATTATGATGGGATTGAACAATCTGGGATTAATGCTATAAAAGAAGATATTCAAATATTATTAGAAGAATAAAATGGGACAAAATACTATAGAAACAAAATACAATAAATTAATTATTGCTTTATCAATTGTTATTCCTTTGGCTGTTGCGGCTTTGTTTGGAGTTAATTTAAGGAAAATGGGATTCGACGTAGAACCATTAACGTTCTTGCCTCCAATTTACGCGACCATAAATGGGTTTACTGCAATTTTATTAATTGCAGCTGTTGTTGCTATTAAAAAAGGAAACAGAACATTGCATGAGAGGTTGATGAAATTTGCAATTGCTTGTTCAGTAGCTTTTTTAATTATGTATGTTGCTTATCATATGACTGCAGATTCTACTAAGTATGGAGGTGAAGGCTTTATAAAATATGTTTATTTCTTCATCTTGGTTACTCATATAGTACTTTCTGTTATTATTATACCATTGGTTTTAATTACTTATGTAAAAGCTTTAGCGCAACGATTTGATAAACATAAAAAAATTGCTAAAATTACATTTCCTATTTGGCTTTATGTTGCTGTAACGGGTGTTGTTGTTTATTTAATGATATCTCCTTATTATGTTAATTAGAAAAAATATTCATAAGGTAATATTTTTTACTTTTTTCTTTTTCTTTTCTGCTTTCTCAAACGCTCAGTGTGCTATGTGTAGGGCTGCTTTAGAAAGTGAAGAAGGTGGTAGGCAGGCTGAGGCAATAAATGATGGAATTGTATATTTAATGGTAATTCCTTATATACTTGTTGCTGTAGCCGGATATGCAATTTATAAAATAAGGAGTTCTAAAAAGGCTGAAAAGGAGTAATGATTTATTCCATGCCATCAATTGTAATTTTCATTTTACCAGATGTTGAAATGAATGCAATAATGGCTTCATTTGAAAGTTCTACTTTTTCAAATACAAAGTCATTTAAAATTCCGTTTACAAATATCCCTTTAGTAGGAGAGTAATTGTTTAAATAAGGCTGCATACTTTGTTTAGCTTCTTCCAAGTTTTCTTGGATAGAATACCTGCATTTTTCCTTGATTTTATTTAAAATTGTTCCTTGTGCTAACCAATTTGCGGATTTTAATAGGATGTTTTTAGTATTTAACACATACTCTAAATCGTCAAAATAAATCTCTTTTGATATTGAGTTGTAATTTGGAAAACCTGATAAGTAAATAGTTCCGTTTATACTTCCAATTAATTCTAGGGCAATTATTAATTTGTTTTCTTTTTGCCAAAGTTCTACTTTTTGAACTGTGACACTTCTGTTTCCAGATGTAAAAGAAACACCCTTAAAGTTTTTAGTAATAACGTCTGATGCATTTTTATAGGTTGATACTGCAGCAATAGAAGCATTTACTTTATCGGGCATTTTTGATACTGGTTTTAATATAATATTTTCTTTATCAAAATTATTTTTAGGCTCTTGTCCAACCATAGTTTGCATAATGCATTTTAACCCCATTTGCATGGTAATTTTATTATCATTTAATACAGCTGCTGTGTCATACAATTCAATAGGATGAATTTTGAACCAAGTTTTATAATCGTTATTCACTAAAATAGGTTTGCTTAGTATGTCCAAAGCATCAATTACATTAGGTTTAAAGTTGCATGTTGAATCTATGGCATCGTCAATTTCTGAAGAAATTTTACTCTTAAATATGGAAACTGTTGGGTTAATTAAATAAGTAATAGGAACTAGTTTTCCAGAAATAACTATGCTTGGACTCTCGTTCCATTCTAGTTTTTCAATTGTTGAATTTGTAGTTAATTTCCAATTTGTTAGATGGGTTTTGCTTTTAAGGGTAATTACTCCATTTAGATAAATGTCTTTTGTGTCATTTAAGCCAAGAAATTCTGTTCCGTATTTTATTGTAGCTACAATTTTTAACGGAATTTGTGAATAAATAAAACCTTTCTTTTCTTCTAGCTTTATTTCATCTGCTTTCCAAATCTTCATTTTTGTATTATCATCTTCAAAACTGTCATCCTCATATATCAACCCTTTTAAGTTTTTATTCAATTGTTTTTCAATATCCTTTATCGTTATTTCAATAGGCATAGCTATAAAGGAAGTTTTGTTTTTATAAACCATTGTGTTGTTCTCTGTAGGAACAGGTTTAAGAGCTTCGATTTTCTTTGTAGTTGAACAAGAAGTAAAAGACAGGATAAGAATATATAGAGATGATATGTAGGCTGTTGTCTTCATTAATGAATATTATTTTGATGTAAAATTAAAATTTTAATTGTTTCCTGTAACAAAATGGTTATTTTTTGGTCTTATAATCAAATTCATTTATAAAAAACATATAATGAACATCAAAAAAACAATATTTTTTCTCTTACTGATTGGTTTTCAGCTTTCAGCACAAGAAAAAAAATGGACATTAAAAGAATGTGTTGATTATGCAATACAGAATAATATTTCTGTAAAATCTTCAGAACTTGATTTAAAAAATGTTGCATTAAATAAAAAAGATGCTTTGGGTAATTTTATGCCAAACATTAGTGCTAATGGTTCTCATTCATGGAATATTGGATTAAATCAAAACATTACTACTGGTTTATTGGAAAATCAAACTACTCAATTTACCTCTGCTGGTTTAAATGCAAATTTAGATTTATTTAAAGGTCTACAAAATCAAAATCAATTAAGAAAGTCAAATCTTTCTATTATTGCTTCTCAATATCAATTATTAAAGATACAAGAAGATGTTGCCTTAAATGTAGCTAATGCATATTTGCAAATTCTTTTTAATAAGGAGTCTTTAAAAGTACAAAAACAGCAACTTGCTTATAATGAAACTCAATTAAAAAGAACGCAAGATTTGGTTGAGGCTGGGGTAGTACCGCAAGGAGATTTATTAGACATAAAAGCTACCGTGGCTAGTGATAAGCAAAATTTAATTAATGCAGAAAATGCACTGTTAATTTCTAAATTGAGTTTAGCGCAATTATTGCGTTTAGATAATTTTAAAGAATTTGATATTTCTGAAGAAGAAATTAATGTTTTAGAAAGTCCAGTTTTATTAGAGTCTTATGAAAATGTTATTTCAAAAGCAAAAGAAAATAGAACTGAATTAAAAATAGCACAATCAAATTTAGAGATTGCTCAAAAAGACATATCAATTGCTAAGGGAGCTTATTTGCCATCTTTAATAGCATTTTATAGTTATAGCACTCGTGCGTCTTACAGCGATAGAATCATTGGTTTTCAGACTAATGGAACACCAATTTTAGATGGTCCATTACCTGTTCTTGAACAGTTTGATAATAATAAAGGTCAAAATTTTGGTTTACAATTAAGTATTCCGATTTTTAATGGTTTTGCAATTAGAAATAATGTTCAGCGAAGTAAAGTTGCACTTGAAAGATCGAAGCTTAACTTTGAGCAAACTGAATTAGATTTAGAAAGAAACGTGTTTACTGCATATACAGATACTAAATCATCAAAAGAGAGTTATAATGCCGCATTAAAAACATTAGAGGCAAGAGAGTTGTCTTTTAACTATGCTAAAGAAAGATATGAAGTAGGTTTAATGAATGTGTTCGACTTTAATCAAGCGCAAACATTACTTATCAATGCACAATCTGATGCTTTGAGAACAAAATATGATTACATATTTAGAACAAAAATATTAGAGTTTTATTTCGGAATACCATTAATTGAAAAACAATAAATTATGACAAAGAAGTCAATATTCATTACAATTGGATCAGTAGTTGCATTTATAGCCGTATTATTAATATTGAAAAATACGGGAGTAATAGGGAAAAATGAAGATGTTAAAATTGTTGAAATTGCAAAAGTCAATGAAATGACAATTGTAGAAACAGTTTCAGCAACAGGTAAAATACAACCTGAAGTTGAAATTAAAATATCTTCAGAAGTTTCGGGTGAAATTATAGACTTGCCTATTAAAGAAGGACAACAGGTTAAAAAAGGAGATTTACTTGTTAAAATAAACCCAGATATTTATGTATCGGGAGTAAATAGAACTGCAGCTTCTGTTTCAAATACAAAGGCAGGATTAAGTCAGGCTGAAGCTCAAGTAAAAGAGGCAAAAGCAAATTATGATAGAAATAAAGCTTTATTTGAAAAAGGAGTTATCTCAAAATCAGAGTGGGATAGAATTGTTTCTGCATATGAGGTAGCAGTTGCGTCAAAACAATCTGCATACTTCAATGTTCAAAGTGCTTCAGCTACTTTAACAGAAGCAAAAGATAATTTAGGGCGTACTACAATTTATGCACCAGCAGATGGAACAATTTCTTTACTATCTGTTGAATTAGGAGAAAGAGTTTTAGGAACGCAACAAATGACAGGAACTGAGATTTTACGTGTGGCAAATTTAAACCACATGGAAGTTGAAGTTGATGTAAATGAAAATGATATTGTCAAAGTAAGTGTTGGAGATTCTGCTAATATTGAAGTTGATGCTTATTTAAAGAAAGAGTTTAAAGGAGTGGTTACCAGTATTTCTAATTCTGCTAGTTCTGCATTAACTGCAGATCAGGTTACTAATTTTAAAGTTAAAGTTAGAATTGTAAAAGAATCTTATGCAGACTTAATGGAAGGAAAGCCTGAATCATATTCTCCGTTTAGACCAGGTATGACTGCTACTGTTGATATTATTACAAGTAGAAAAGAAAATGTTATAGGAGCTCCAATAAGTGCTGTTGTAATTAAAGAAGATACAACTTCTGTTAAAAAAGATATTATAGCTCAATTAGATAAAGAAGTTAAAGAGAAAAAAGGAACTTATAAATCAGACGAAAAGTTTGAGTGTGTTTTTGTTAAGAATGGTGATAAGGCTCAAATTAGAGTTGTAAAAACAGGTATTCAAGATGATACAAACATTGAAATCATTTCTGGATTAAAAAAAGGTGACGAAATTATTACAGGCCCTTATACTATGGTCTCAAAAGAATTAAGTTCTAATGATAAAATTAAATTAGATGATAAGTCTAAGAAATAGTTATTATTTTAAATTAAATAGTAAAAAGAGACGTGTAATCCACGTCTTTTTTTATTAAAAAACTAAAACTAAACTTTGTATTTTTGTGCTATAATTATTTTATTAAATGAGTTTTATATTAAGTATTGAGACAGCGACAAAAAATTGTTCTATAGCATTGTCTAAAGAAGGAAAAACTGTTGCTTTAAAAGAAATAGCTAACGAAAACTTTTCTCATGCAGAAAAGTTACATGTTTTTATTGAAGAAATTTTAAAAGACAATTCTATTACTTTTAAGAACTTAATGGCAATTGCAGTCAGCAAAGGACCTGGTTCATATACAGGTTTAAGAATTGGTGTATCTTCTGCCAAAGGCCTTTGTTATGCTTTAGGTATTCCTTTAGTTTCAATAGATACTTTAACTTCATTAGCAAGACAAATTACTGTTAAAGAAGGCGTAATTGTTCCTATGATTGATGCCCGAAGAATGGAAGTGTATACAGCTGTTTTTAATCCTGAATTTAAAATGATAAAAGAAGTAGAGGCACTAATTGTTGATGAAAATTCCTTTTCAGAAATTGAAAGCACAGTCCATTTAGTAGGAGATGGAGCATTAAAATTTAAAGAAACTCTAACTAATGAGAAGTTTAAATTTTATGATGATACTATATATCCGTCTGCTAATGAGATGAGTTATTTAGCATTTGAAAAGTACAAAAAAAGCGACTTTGAGGATGTCGCTTATTTTGAACCTTATTATTTAAAAGATTTTGTTTTAAACAGATAGTTGTTTTTTTTGAATTTCTACTTGATGAGGGAAAGGGATTTCAATATTAGCTTTGTCAAAAGCAATTTTACATTCTTCAAGTATCTCGGCATGAACTTTAAAATAATCTTCAACTTTTGCCCATGGTCTAATTGCCATATTAATACTGCTGTCTGCTAATTCTAATACAAAAGTATTAGCTTCAGGTTCACTTAATACGCTTGGATTTTTACTCATCACCTCCTTAATTGTGTTTTTTACCAATTGTAAATCAGAGCTATAATCTACACCAATAATTAAGTCTACTCTTCTAATTCCTTCTTGAGTATAATTTATAACTACTCCGTTAGATAAAATCCCATTAGGTATATAAATAGTTTTATTGTCTGCGGTAAGTAATTTTGTATTGAAAATTTGTATTTCTTTAACAAGCCCAATTACTCCTTGAGTTTCGATAACATCTTCAACTTTAAACGGTTTAAACAAAATAATTAAAATTCCGCCTGCAAAGTTAGATAACGAACCTTGCAGTGCTAAACCAACAGCTAATCCTGCAGCTCCTAATATTGCAACAAAAGAAGAAGTTTCAACACCTAGTTTTGAAATAAAAGTTATAAATACAAGGATTCTTAATGTCCAAAAAAGTAAGTTGCCAATAAAGTTTGCTAATGTTTCTTCTACATTTCTTTTCTTTAAAATTCTTTTAACAAGTTTAGTTAAAATACTTGTTATCCATAATCCAATAAACAAGATTACAAATGCAACAATAATTTTTGGTGAATATTCTAAAACCACTTTTTTCAATAAGTTTGCGTATTCTTCAATTCCGGTCTCTGTCATTTTTTATTTTTTTAAAGTTAATTTTTTACAAAGGTAATTTTTCAATTTACCTTATAAAAAAAACATTCTAATTTATTAGAATGTTTTTTATGAGTAATTTTTAAAAAATTATTCTATTTCAAAGGTAATTTTTAGATTTACTCTAAATTCAGAGACCTCATTGTCTTTTATAGATACACTTTGATCCTGAACATATACAGAACGAATGTTTTTTAATGATTTAGCTGCATTCTTAACTGCATTTTTTGTTGCCTCTTCCCAGCTTTTTTCAGAACTAGATAAAACTTCAATAACTTTTAAAATTGCCATTATAGATTTTTTAAAGATTAATATTGTCTTAAATTTACAAAATAATAAATACTTTTACAACTTAGCTTTTTTAAAAGAAATAACGTTAACTTAACATTAGATATAATAAGTTAAAGGAATTTTGCATAAAATAATTATATATAATTAGATGGAACAAATTTATGTGATAATGCTTGTTGCTCTTGCAATTCTAGCATCAATTGATTTAATGGTTGGAGTAGCAAATGATGCAGTGAATTTTTTAAATTCGGGTATAGGTTCAAAAGCTGTTTCTTTTAAAACTTTAATGATTGTTGCAAGTATTGGAATTGCATTAGGTGCTTTGTTTTCTAGTGGAATGATGGAAATTGCACGTAGTGGAATTTTCACACCATCTATGTTTACTTTTAATGATGTAATGATTATTTTTCTAGCTGTAATGGTTACAGATGTACTTTTGTTAGACTTATTTAATTCTCTAGGTCTTCCTACTTCAACAACTGTATCAATAGTGTTTTCGTTATTAGGAGGTGCTGTATGTTTAGGTGCTTATAAACTTCTAGTTGATTCTTCTTCTACTGGTAGTGTTTTGCAATTTATTAATCAAAAAAAAGCAACTGAAATTGTAACAAGTATTTTGTTATCTGTGTTACTTTCGTTTTCCATTGGAGCTTTTGTTCAATATATTTCAAGAATATTGTTCTCATTTGAATATGAGAAAAAAGTAAAATATTTTGGAGCTATTTTTGGAGGTATTGGAATAACAGCTATTTCATTTTTTATACTTTTTAAAGGTCTTAAGAGTTCAACTCTATTATCAGGAGATATTAAAGAGTATATGAGTACTCATCAAATGTTAATAATTGGTGTGAGTTTTGTTTTTTGGACTATACTTTCTCAAATATTGATTTCATTTAAAGTTAACATATTTAGAATAATTATAATAATTGGAACTTTTGCATTAGCATTAGCTTTTGCAGGTAATGACTTAGTAAACTTTATTGGAGTTCCAATAGCTGCTTTACAATCGTATGAAATTTATGTTGCAAATGGGAGTGATTCTTCTATGTTAATGGATGCATTAGCCTCTTCAGAATTAAAAGCTAATTTTTGGTTATTGCTTTTTGGTGGTGGTATCATGGTTTATACTATTTGGACATCAAAAAAGGCTAAAGATGTAATTGCAACCGGAGTTGATTTGTCTAGGCAAAGCGAAGGAACAGAGAAATTTGATGCTAATAATTTATCTAGAGTTGTAGTTAGAGGTGTCATGTATATTGGTCAAATGATTAATTATGTTTTACCAAAATCAATTCAAATTAAAATTGATAAAAGGTTTGAAAAACGAGAATTAAAATCAAAAAAATCTGACCAAGCTGCATTTGATATGGTTCGTGCTTCGGTTAACTTAATGGTGGCAAGTATTCTTATTGCTATAGGAACTTCAATGAAATTACCGCTTTCTACAACATATGTTACTTTTATGGTTGCAATGGGTACATCGTTTGCAGATAGGGCTTGGGATAGAGAAAGTGCTGTGTTTAGAGTTGCAGGAGTTATTAATGTTATTGGTGGGTGGTTTATAACTGCTTTTGCCGCTTTTTTAACTGCAGGTATTATAGCTCTATTTTTACAGTTTGGAAATGTATTTGCTTTTTTTACATTAATGATTGCTGTGGCTATTTTAATGTATAGAAGTTCAAGAAACCATCTTAAAAAATCAAAAGAGAAAGAAGAAGAAACGTTCTTAAATAAAGAAGATATTGTAACAATAAATGAAGTGATTCATGAAAGTTCAGATCAAATAGCAAGTTTAATTAATAAGTCGAATAAGATTTATAGCGGAGTTATTAGCGGCTTAAGTTTACAAGATTTATTGATTTTAAAAGAAAACAGAAAATCAATTAAAAAACTTGAAAAACAAGTTGATGATCTTAAAAACAACGTATACTACTTTATTAAAAATCTTGACGAAACTTCAGTTGAAGGAAGTAAGTTTTATATTCTAATTTTAGGCTATTTACAAGATATTTCTCAATCGATGAGTTTTATTGCTCAAAACGGATATTCGCATGTAAATAATAATCATAAGCAATTAAAGTTTAATCAAACAAGAGATTTAAAAAGTATTGAACTAAATGTTCTGGAGTTATTTAATAATATTGTGGTTGTTTTTAATACTAAAGATTTTAAAAATATTGATACAATTTTAGCGGAGAAAAATGTTACATTGGATAAAGTTTCAGACTTAATTCAAAAACAAATTACTAGAATTAGAACAACTGAAAATAGTCCTAAAAACAGCAAGTTGTATTTTGCTTTGTTATTAGAGACAAACGACTTAATTAAAGCTACAATGAATTTATTAGAGTTGTTTAAAGAGTTTAATCAGTATGCTGCTAATCAATCAAAGTAATCATAAATATACTAGCAAAAAAAAGGGAACCATTTTGGTTCCCTTTTTTTTATATTACAAGATTTATTTAAGCATTTATTGCTTCAACTTTTATTTCTTGATCTTTAAGCATGTCTTTTAACATGTTCTCAATACCATTTTTTAATGTAAATGTAGACGATGGACATCCGCTGCAAGCTCCTTGTAAAATAACTTTTACTCTTTTTTCAGTTGGGTCAAACGAATCAAACATAATGTTTCCACCATCACTTTGAACAGCTGGCTTGATGTATTCTTCTAATATATTTATTATTTGTTGTGAAGTAACATCTAATTTATCAAAATACTCTTCTTGTTGCTTTTTGTGGCTTTCTGTTTTAACGATTAAAGACTCGTCAACTACGATATTGCCATTTTCTATGAATTCTTTAATAAATGTTCTTACTTCCAAAGTAACATCATCCCAATTTGCGATTTCAAACTTTGTAATCGAAATGTAATTTTCATCAATAAATATTTCTTTTACAAAAGGGAATTTAAATAATTCTTTAGCTAATGGAGAAGCTATAGTTTCGTCAATATTTTTGCATTCAACCATTGTTTTTGTAAGGAGCTTATTGCTTACAAATTTTAAAACAGCTGGATTTGGAGTGTTTTCTGCATAAATTGTTACAGGTGTTTTTTTGTTTGAGTTCTCTTCAATTTTTATAATTGTACCACCTGAATTTATGAAGTTTTCAATTTGGTCAGCTACTTCTTCTTGAACATCTTTCCATTCAACAATTGAAAAACGCTCAATAGCTATAAAATTAGCAGAAATATAAACTGTTTTAACAAATGGTAAATAAAATAATTGTTGTGCTAAAGGAGAGTTTTTTGTTTCATCAATGTTTTTAAATTCAAAACTTTGATTTTTTACAATAAACTCATCTAATTCAAATTTTATGATTAGCGGGTTGCTTGTTTCTTTTATTGTAATCTTATGCATTGTGTTTTTTTTACAAAGGTAATAAACAAAACCAGTCTAAATATTTCATTTTTATTTTTTTAACTTTTTCACATTTATTTTAGATAAAAATAAGTTATAAAACTTAAATTAAAATTTATATCTTTGGCAAGTTCGTAGTTTTTACGTCCTTCAGAAGGTTATATTTTTCAGCTGATAAACAGTTGTTTACATTAAATTATTGAAAATGAATTTAAAAAAAATTTTTTTAATTTTTGCTTTTGCAATGTCTCAAATCACTTTTTCTCAAGAAGGTGTAGCTGTTTATTCAGATTATTTATCGGATAATTACTATTTAATTCACCCGTCGATGGCTGGTGCTGCTAATTGTGGAAAAATTCGATTAACTGGACGTCAACAATGGTTAGGTCAAGAAGATGCGCCGGCATTACAAACAATAAGTTTTAACACTTCTTTAGACGAAGATGGTACTTCTGGAATAGGTATGATATTGTTTAATGATAAAAATGGATATCATTCTCAAAAAGGAGCTAAGCTAACATATGCTCATCATTTAAGATTTTCGAGAGGAACTTCTGATTTAAATCAATTGTCTTTTGGTTTAAGTGCTGCGTTTGTTCAAAGTAATATAGACGGGACTGATTTTACAGGTTTTGACCCAGTAATTGTACCTGGTATTATTCAAAAAGATGCTTATTTTAATGTTGATATTGGGGCTTCATATCATTACATGGATTTCTTTACTCATTTAACGGTTAAAAACTTTTTAGCGAACAGAAGAGAGTTATATACAAGCGAAATTGAGTCTGACAATCTTAGAAAGTATTTATGGAGTGCAGGAGCTGTTTTTGGAGATAGTGATAGATTAATGTTTGAGCCTTCATTTATGTTTCAAATGACTGAGGAGACTTCTGAAAAAGCCATAGATTTAAACTTAAAAGTATATAAAAATCTAGATTTTGGTAGACTTTGGGCTGGAATTTCTTATAGAAGAAGTTTTGATGGAGCTGAATACCTAAACGGTACAACTGTTGAAGAGCAAAAATTGCAATACATAACTCCAATTATTGGTGTAAATTACAAAAAATTCATGTTCTCATATACATACTCTCATTTGTTAGGAGACATTAAGTTTGATAATGGTGGTTTTCATCAGATTACTCTTGGATTTGATATATTTTGTAGAGCTGCTGATTGGGATTGTAATTGTCCTGCTGTTAATTAAAAATATTATAAGTTTATAAATTTAATATTTGTCCTGAATTTTATTCAGGACATTTTTTTTAAAAATTAGAATATGGTAATTAAAGAAGTTAATGGTAAATTTCCAATTATTCCTTCAGATTGTTATGTGGCAGAAAATGCTACTATAGTTGGTGATGTGTCTTTTGGAGATAATTGTAGTGTTTGGTTTAATGCTGTTATAAGGGGAGATGTTAACTTTATTAAAATAGGTAATAAAGTTAATATTCAAGATGGCGCTGTAATTCATTGTACATATCAGAAACATCCAACTATTATTGGTAATAATGTTTCAATAGGCCACAACGCAATTGTGCATGGATGTCATATACATGATAATGTTTTAATAGGTATGGGAGCTATTGTAATGGATAATTGTGTTATAAATAGTAATTCAATTATTGGAGCTGGCTCAGTAGTTACTCAAAATACAGTTGTAGAATCTGGAGCTATATATGCTGGTATACCTGCAAAGAAAGTAAAGGATATTGACCAAAGTGATTTTGCTGGTGAAATTGAAAGGATTTCAAATAATTATGTAATGTATTCAGGTTGGTTTAAAGAAGATGAATTTTAGAATTCTTTTTCAGTAACTGTGAATTTATTTTTTAAAATTGTTTTTAAAACTTTCGAGTTTGTATTGGTGTAAAAATGATTGTAGATATTGTCTTTTGTATCATTATTTAAATTGTATTGGCTTAAAATGTGTTTTGTTTGCCTAGCAACAGCTTCCCCAGAATCAATAATTTTTACATTAGGAGGAATTATTTTTTTTATTTGCGGAATCAAATATGGATAATGACTACAACCTAAAACTAAGTAATCAATATTTAGCTCTAGCATTGGTTCAATATAACTCCTTAATAATAGAGTCATTTCTTTTGAATTGATGTCTCCATTTTCTATTAATTGAACTAAGCCATGACCAATTTGCTCAATTATTTTTACATCTGAAAAATTCTCTACGTTTTTATGAAACAGTTCGCTATTTAAGGTTCCTTTAGTCGCTAAGATGCCAATAGTATGAGTATTTGTTTTGTTTGCCGCTGGTTTTATTGCTGGTTCAATTCCAATGAAAGGAACATTGTACTTTGCTCTTAGTTCTTTAATTGCGTTTGTTGTTGCAGTATTACAAGCAACTACAATTAGTTTACAATTTTCATTCAATAAGAACTCTGTGTTTTTTATAGATAATTCAATTATTTCATCTTTTGACTTTATTCCATAAGGTGCATTTTTACTATCAGCCAAGTAAATTGTATTTTCAAAAGGTAAAAGAAAATGAATTTCTTTCCAAATTGATGTTCCTCCAATTCCGGAATCAAATAAGCCAATAGGGTTTTTATAACTCATGAAACAAATGTAAAAAAAAAACTGCTCAAACTATTTAAAGTTTGAGCAGTAATATTTTATAAATTAGGGTATGATTAGAATCCTAATTCTTTTTTTACATCTGCTAACAAATCAGTTCCATCAGCTACTAATACCCCGCTTCCAGTTGTAGAGTCTAAAACATATTGAAAACCTTTAGCTTTAGCTACTTTTTTAATTGCAGCTTGCGCTTTTTCCATAATTGGTTTAATAAGGTCTAATTCCTTTTGTTGTAACTCTTTTGATGCGTTTTCACGATATTGTTGAATTCTTCCACCCATATCTTGCATTTCTTTAGATCGAGTTTCGTTTACAGCTTCTCCAACAGTTGGAGCTTCTTGTTCGTATTTTTGCAATTTTGTTTGGTATTCTTGTACCATTGTTTTGTACTCTTTGTCATAAGTCTCTTGTACTTTTTGAATTTGAGTTTGAGCAGTCTTCATTTCTGGCATAGCAGTCATTAAAGCTTGAACGTCAATGTGTGCCATTTTAGATTGTGCAGATACTTGAGTACCAACAAACATTACTAATGCAATTGCTAAAGTTTTTAATTGTTTCATTCTTATTATTAATTTTATTTAGGTTATTATTATTCTACTTTTTGTTCTTCTTCTTTTGCTTTTCTCGCAGCTTCTCTTTCGTCTAATATTTTTTGTCTTTTTTCTTCAAGAGCTCTTTTTCTCTCCTCAGCTTTTTGTTTTCTTTCTTCAATAATCAATTGTCTCTTTTCTTGAGGGGTTAAAACTTTTTCATTTGTGCCTTCTACCTCATCAGAATCTTCTTTTTTATCTGTATTTAAATCTTTCTTTTCTTCTTCTGAAGTTTTAGTTTCAATTACTGTGCCATTTTTTTTAGCTTCTCTTTCGTCAATAAGTTTTTGTCTTTTTTCGGCTGCTAATCTTTTTCTTTCCTCTGCTGCTTGTTTTCTTTCCTCTAGTAGTTTTTCTCTAGCAGCTTTTTTTTCATCTAATATTTTTTGTCTTTCAGCCATTGCAGGATTTTCATCTATCATGTCTTCTTCTGCTTCTTTAGCTTCTTGTTCTTTGAGTTGTTTTTTAGTTAACTGTTCTCTCTTTTGTATTCTAGTTAAAACTCTAACTACTTGGTCGCTAATGTCAAATCTTTGTGCTGCAAATAACATCGTTAAATCAGATGACTTGTCAAAAATAAAATCGTATTTTTTAGCTTCAGCTATGTCTTGTATTGCTGTGAAAACTTGATCTTGAATGGGCTTTACTAAAAGAGTTCTTTGAATTATTAAGTCCCCTTTTGCTCCAAATCTTTTTTCTTGATATTCTAATAATTCTTTTTCTAAGAATGCAATTTCTTCTTCTCTTTCTTCAATTAATTCTTTTGTTAGAAGTACTTTTTCTGTGTTTAAGCTTTCTTTAAGCCCTTTTATTTCATTTTTTTTAACTTCAATTTCTTGCTTCCATTTTTGTGCTTTTTGTTCAAGTTGGTTTTTCGCTTCAGCATAATCAGGAACTTTTTCTAATATGTATTCCATGTCAATATATCCAATCCTTACACCTCTTGATTGTGAAAAAATAGAAATAGAAAATAGTAATAGTATAAAAGAAATGTATTTAGTTAATCTCATATTTTAAAGTTTAAATGCTGTTTTTGAAAACTTAAAAAAACATTTCGAAAGATAAGAAATGTTTTTTTAAGTTAAAATTCTAAAATTTATATTTTAATAAACGCATTTAAATTAGAATTGTTGTCCAATAATGAAATGAGTTTGCCATCCACTTTTTGCATTTTGACCAGGAATTGCATCAAATCCATGAGCAAAATCTATTCCTAATAAACCAAAAGCGGGCATAAATACTCTTAAACCAAAACCTGCTGACCTTTGTAAATTAAATGGATTATAGTCTTTAAATTTGTCAAATGAAGAACCGGCTTCTAGGAATGTCAAAGCATATATCGAGGCAGCTTGTTTTAGAGTTATTGGATATCTTAATTCCAATGAAAATTTATTGTAAACAGTGCCTCCATCAACTGATGATAATGAATTGTTTGGATATCCTCTTAATTGAATAATTTCTCTACCATCAAGTGCAAAGTTTGCAAGACCATCACCTCCTAAGTAAAACCTTTCAAAAGGTACAAGTCCTCTACCATTATTATATGCTCCTAAGAAACCAAATTCTCCTAATGATCTTAAAACTAGTTTGTCATATATTCTTGTGTACCAATCAGCCTTAAATTTAATTTTATAATATTCTAGCCAATTAAATTTTTTCTGATCTACTTTAGATTGATCTGCAATTGCGTCATTGAAATCTGCAACAGCATCTCCATTTGCGTCTATATATGCTCCAGCTGGCACCCAATTGTTATTGCTATTAAAATATCCGTTTCCGGTATTATTAGTCAGCTTATATGATTCTTGGTTTTCTAGATTTGCGTAATCAACACCATTAAATAAAGAGTATGGAGGCGTAAATCTTCCCGATACACTAAATTCAGATCCATAGGTTGGAAAAATAGGATTTGTTCCTTTACTGTTTCTTGTAAGTCCAATTGTATAGGCTAAGTTTCTTGAAGCTCCATCACCAAATGTAAATAATCCTGTATTATAATTATTAAGTTTGTAAAACTGAAAAGATAGTGTGTGTGATAGTACAAAATAATCATCCGGAACTGTAAGTCTTTTTGCTAATCCAACAGACAAAGATGTTATATTAAAACTTTGGTCTCTGTTAACATCTCTATTTTGGAAATTAAACAAGAATTGTTTACTATGAGAGATTGAGGTTGAAAAACTAATTGGTTTTTTACCTCCAAGCCATGGTTCAGAAAATGAAAGGCTATATGTTCTAAAAAATGCACTTCCTTGAAGTCTTAAAGACATTCTTTGCCCGTCTCCCATAGGAAGTGGTTTATAAGCACTTCTTTTGAACATATTTCTTGCAGAAAAGTTGTTGAATGAAAGTCCTAAGGTTCCTATGAAACCTCCTCCGCCATATCCTCCTTGAAGTTCGATTTGACTTGCTCCTTTTTCAACTACATTGTATTCAATATCTACTGTTCCTGCTTGAGGGTCAACATTTTTAAAATCAGGATTAATAGCTTCTGGATCAAAGAACCCAAGTTGGCCTATTTCTCTAATTGATCTAATTAGTTCTTCTTTACTATACTTTTGACCAGGTTTTGTTCTTAATTCTCTATACATAACATGGTCATTTGTTTTGTCATTCCCAACTACCGTTATTTTGTTAAAATAAGCAATAGGACCTTCAGTTATTCTTATCTCAAAATCAATGGTATCATTGAATGTTTTAACTTCAACAGGATTTATACTTGAAAATAAATAACCATTATTTTGATAAAGATTTGTGATGTCTTCTCCATCCGGTTTAGATTGATCTGCTATTCTTTTTTGAAGCATAACGCCATTATAAATATCACCTTTCCTAATCCCTAATATTCGGCTTAATTGTTCGTCAGTATAAACGGTGTTTCCAAGATATCTAATGTCTCCAAAATAATATTGCTTTCCTTCTTCTAGATTTACTTTAATAGAAACAGTATTTGATTTTTTATCGAAAGTAATAGTATCAGAAACAATTCTTGCGTCTCTAAATCCTTTTTCTTTGTATTTGTCAATTACATTTTCTAAATCTTCTTTGTATTTGTCTTTTATATATTTCGATTTCTTGAAAACTCGTAATGGATTTTTTTGTTTAGTATTTTTGAACGATTTTTTAAGGTTACTGTCTTTTATTTCATTGTTGCCTATAAATTCTATATTTTTTACTTTTACCTTGTCTCCACGATCGATGTTTACAATCATTTTTACATTGTTTTTTGTGCTGTCCGGGATCGTATTAATAATAACTTTTGTATTGTAAAAACCTTCTTTTTTATATTTATTTTCGATATAGTTCTTTGTTGTAGTTATTAAATTTTCATTAACAATTTTTCCTTTTTTTAAATCGGCTTCTTTAGTGATTTCTTCAGCTTTTCCTTTTTTTAAACCTGTTATTTTAACATCTGAAAGCTTTGGTGATTCATTTAAATTTAATTCTAAAAATATACTGTCACCTTCAACCTTGTTAATGTAAAAAGTTACATCGCTAAACAATCCTAGTTTCCATAATTTCTTAATTGCTACACTGATTTCTTCACCAGGAACCATTATTTTTTGACCTTTTTCTAAGCCAGAAAAA
>CAZLGK010000017.1:4936-25789 GCA_964559365.1 uncultured Flavobacterium sp. | reverse complement strand
ATCTATAGAACCTAAAACACGCTTCATAAAATCATTTAGTGCTGTTTTTTTGTCTTTTCCTTCTTTTACCATTTTATGTACTTCAAGTGCTCCATACATGTTTGAAATCAATTCACCTATAACATCTAATTCTTCATCTTTTAATGAAGAAACTTCAGTTAAGTTTTCTAAAACTTCAATAGCTTCAATTAGATAATCTTGATCATTATCTTCTATAAATTGAGTTAATTGCTTTATTACTGGTAATTTCATAATTAGATTACTTCTTTAACTAATTCTGTTAGTACTTCTAACTTATTAGTTTGTGTTTGATTAACTAACTTGCCATTTTTAAAAGTAGCAAAAGTTGGTAAATTATCAACTGTAGCTAATTTTCTTGATTCAGGAAACTTTTCAGCATCTACCATTAAAAAAGGAATAGAATCATTCTCTGAAGCTATCTTTTTAAACTTAGGTTTCATAATACGACAATTTCCACACCATGTAGCTGAAAATTGTACAACTACAGTGTCATTTGAAGCTACAACTTCAGCTAAATTATCTTGTTCTATTTCTATAAACATAATTTTATATTTTAAAAATCAATAGTAATTACAAGATTTTGTTTTTTGTAATTACTATTGATTTTTGTTATTGATTAGTGAGAAGCTAAATAAGCTGCAGTACTATTT
Organism: uncultured Flavobacterium sp.; assembly: GCA_964559365.1. GTDB lineage: Bacteria > Bacteroidota > Bacteroidia > Flavobacteriales > Flavobacteriaceae > Flavobacterium. The sequence continues at coordinate 25,118 of CAZLGK010000017.1, read as the reverse complement.
CTATCTGCACTCATTGCATCTTTTCCTTCTTCCCAGTTTGCAGGACAAACTTCACCTTTAGTTTGAACATGTGTATATGCATCAATTAAACGTAAATATTCATTTACATTTCTACCTAGAGGCATATCATTTACACTTTCGTGAAATATTTTTCCTGTTTCGTCAATTAAATATGTAGCTCTAAAAGTAACATTAGAACCTTCTAATAATACTGTATCAGTGTCTTCATTGTATTCTCCAGCTTCAATATCTAAAATACCTAAAGTAGATGATAAATTACGAGTAGTGTCAGCTAATAAAGGATAAGTTACACCTTCAATTCCTCCGTTGTCTTTTGCTGTATTTAACCAAGCAAAATGAACTTCATTAGTATCACAAGATGCTCCAATTACTATAGTATTTCTTTTTTCAAATTCACCTAAAGCAGCTTGGAAAGCGTGTAATTCTGTTGGACAAACAAATGTAAAATCTTTTGGATACCAAAATAAAAGAACTTTTTTCTTATTATTAACCGCTTCTTCTAATACGTTTATTCTTAAGTTGTCACCCATCTCAGAAATTGCGTCAACTGTAATGTTTGGAAATTGTTTTCCTACTAATGCCATAGTTTTTATTTTAAGTGTTATTACTAATTTTCTTTTACAAATTTACGAATAAAAAAACCATGATACTTTTATGTTCATGGTTAATTTTTATTTTAAAATAGATTTTATTTATTAAAAACTTATTTTTTGATACTTGAAACTAATAGTCTAATTTTAATATTAAATGCTGCAAAAATTAAAGTCATAACCGGACTTAATAAGTTAAAGAAAGCATAAGGTAAATAATCGAATGTATCTACTCCTAAAGTTCCTGATTGATAAGCGCCACATGTATTCCATGGGATTAATACAGATGTTACAGTACCAGAATCTTCTAGAGTTCTACTTAAATTTTCAGGGGCTAAACCTTTATCTTTATAAGCTTTTGCAAACATTTTACCAGGCACTACAATTGCTAAATATTGATCAGATGCAGTAATATTTAAAGCCATACAACTTCCTACTGTTGCAGCAAATAAGCCAAATGTTGATTTTGCTAAACTTAGCAATGCTTGACTAATTCTTGACAATGCTCCAATTGCATCCATTACACCACCAAAAACCATTGCACAAATAATTAGCCAGATTGTTCCTAACATTTTTTCCATTCCTCCAGAAGTAAATAAATCAGCAAGAGTAGAGTTATTAGTTGGTACAATTGATTTTGTAGTAATTGCATTTAAAACACCTTTATAAGCATTAGCAAAATTTAATGTTTTTCCACCTGAAAGCATTAAAACAATTTCTGGTTGAAATATAATAGCAAATATTGCTGCTAATAGAGTTCCTAATAATAAAGCTATTAGAGGTTCTGTTTTTTTAATGATTAATCCAATTACGGTTATAGGTACTAAAAATAGCCAAGGAGTTATGTTAAAAGATTTTTCAATATCAGCTAGTAAAGCTGAAGAATCAGCAATTCCAGTTGTTTCAATAGTTAATCCAAGTATGATAAACAATATAAGAGAAACGATAAATGTTGGAGTAGTTGTTAAAGACATATATTTAATATGTGTAAACAAATCAGTTCCTGCCATAGCTGGTGCAAGATTTGTAGTGTCTGACATTGGAGAAAGTTTATCTCCAAAATAAGCTCCAGAAATTACTGCTCCAGCAACCATTCCAACAGGGAATCCTAATGCTCCGCCAATTCCTATTAAAGCGATACCAACAGTTGCAGATGTAGTCCATGAACTTCCCGTAGCAATTGAAATTACTGCACAAATAATTAAAGTCGCTGGTAAGAATATAGCTGGGCTCAAAATTTGTAATCCATAATAAATCATTGATGGAATTATTCCGCTAACTAACCATGTCCCTGCTAGAGCTCCTACCATTAATAGTATTAAAATTGCGCCATTTGTTGATCTAACATTCTCTGCAACCTCATCCATCATTTTTTTAAATGAGACTTTGTTAAAAAAGCCAACGATTGCAGCAACAGCAGCTCCTAATAATAAAATAAATTGATTGCTACCTCCTAAAGCACTATCGCCGAATATATAGACATTGTATCCTAACATTACTATAAGTGAAAATACAGGAATTAAAGCTTCCCAAATATTTAATTCTTTATTAGAATTTATTTTTGTAGTCATTTATTTATTTTTGAAGTTGCAATATAGAAAATTGAAATTGGTTGCACAAGATTTCTTGAAAGTTCAATTAACTATCTTTTTCTAAAAGTATCGCGAATAATATCTTCGGGAAATACAACAATGCTTTCGTGACCATCTTTGCCAACAGCAGCAACTCCAAAAAAGTAGTTGTCTATAACAATGCCTTCTAATTCAAAATTATCTACATTCCCTACGAAACGACTAAATTCCCATTGTGGAGATGTGGTGTTTCGCCAATAAATTTTATAGCCAATTATGTTAGAATCATTTATTTTTTCCCATCGAAGTCTTACATTTGGTTCAACTATACCTCCAATTAATACTTTAGTTGGTGCTGGTGGAGCCCAAGCTAAAGAAGCTAAATTAATTGCATTTACTGATGTTAATTTTTTGGCATAACCAAAATTGATGCCTTCAATAACATCACCATATTTAATTCCGTTTTCAGTTCTAATATTTTGATGTTGTCTGTTATAATTCTCATTAGCTTCCATGATTCTAATTCCTGCAAAACCTAAATCATTAAATGGACGATGATGTCCTCCTCTTCCAAATCTATCTAATCTATATATTAATACTGGGTTCATTTCGGGCATATAGGTTTTGGTGGTTTTTTCAACGTATCTTGCAAGTTGTCTAGAATTACCGTCTACTTCACCACCATAAAAACGTCTAAGTTTTCTAGTTCTTTCAGTTTCATTTGCTGGTGTTGGCTCAGAAAAAATTCTAAAAGAACGATTGTCAATTACTCCATTTACACCTTCAATATTTCCTATCATATCGTTATTTAAAATGCCAATAATTTCCCAATTATTTTTAACAGCGAAATCAGCCAATCCTTTTCCTCCAAACAATCCTTGTTCTTCACCAGATAAGCCTACGTAGATTATACTGCTTTCAAATTGATATTTACTTAAAACTCTCGCAGATTCAATTGTTGCTGCCATTCCAGAAGCATTATCATTTGCACCAGGTGCATCACCTACATAGTCCATTGTGTCAGAATTTCTACTATCAATATCACCACTCATGATGATGAATCTATTAGGATATTTTGTTCCTCTTTGTATTGCTACAACATTTACAATCCAAGTGTCTTTTGGAACTCGCTCACCATCATTTGTTGTAACATAATCTTTTTGATAGAAAACTTCAAGACAATCATTACAGTTTTTTGAGATTAAATCAAATTCATTTTTAATCCACCTTCTAGCTGCACCAATACCTCTTTTGTTAGAAATTGTATCGCTAAATGTATTTCTTGTGCCAAAATTAGCTAACTTAATGATATGATTTTTAATATTTTCTTCTGAAATTTTATCTATAATTTCGTATATTTTCTTATCAGTTTGTGCGTTTATTGAATAAAAAGTTAATAGTAAAATAAATGTAAATAAGTTTTTTTTCATAAGATTCTTTTCATTCAAAGATAAAAAAAACCGCTAAAAAAGCGGTTTGATTTAAAAGTATTTAATGTTTATAATATATGTAATTCTTTCATACATTCTTTCATCATTTGATACGTTCTTTCGATATCGTTATCTAGTCCAATTGAGAAACGGATTAACCCATCGGTTAATCCCATTTCAGCTTGTTCTTCTAAAGGAATTTCAGATGAAGTAGAAGTTCCAGGTGCACTAAACAAAGTTTTATAGAAACCTAAACTTACGGCTAAATATCCTAAATTTCGTTCTTGCATTAATTCCATTAAAGCATTTGCTTTTTCTAAGGATCCAGCATCAATTGTCATCATTCCTCCAAAACCGTATTCTGGATTAATCATTTTAGAATATATTTCATGACTTGGGTGACTTTTTAATCCTGGGTAAACTGTTTTTAAACCGTCTTTCTCAAATTTTTCTGCTAAATAAGCTGCGTTATAACTGTGTTGCTTAACACGTAGGTGTAATGTTCTTAAGTTTTTCATTACTGAAGCCGAACGCATACTGTCCATTGTTGGTCCTAATAGCATGCTTGCACCTGAATTTACATTTTTTAAATCGTTAATAAATTCTTGAGAAGCACAAACTACACCTCCAACAGTATCACTACTTCCATTGATGTATTTTGTTAAAGAGTGAATTACAATATCTGCTCCTAATTTGATTGGTGAAACAGATAATGGTGAAAAAGTGTTGTCAACAACTAATTTAAGGTTATGCTTTTTAGCGATTTTAGAAAGGTTAGCTAAATCAGCTACTTCTAATAATGGGTTACTTACAGTTTCACAGTATAAAACTTTTGTGTTAGGTGTTATTGCAGCTTCAACAACATCTAATTTAGTGATGTCTACAAAAGTAGTTTGAACCCCCATTCGAGGTGCAAAGTTCTTTAAAAAAGCATATGTTCCACCATAGATTGTTCTACTTGAAACAATATGATCTCCGTTTCCACACAATTGTAATAAAGTAGGGGTAATAGCACCCATTCCAGATGCTGCAACATTTGCAGTTTCTGTTCCTTCCATTGCAGCAAGAGCTCTATCTAAATATAAATTACTAGGTGAAGAGTGACGAGAATATAAATAACAACCTTCTGCATTTCCTTCGAAAGTATCGAACATTGTTTTTGCGGAAAGGAATGTGTAAGTAGATGAATCAGAAATAGAAGGATTTACTCCTCCAAATTCACCAAAATATTGTAAGTCTTGAATATTGTCAGCTGGATTGAATTTACTCATAATAAGTTGCTTGTTTGAAATTTATAATACATCAAATATCTACAATGTTAATATAAAAATCAAGCATTTGATTAAAATGTAGTTTTTAAAACTAAAATGGTTTAAATATGTAGATTTATTATCTATTAAATTTTGTATTTTTGTACTCCAATAAAAAAAATATCAATATGAAATTAGATGAAATTGACAGGAAACTTTTGGAAATGCTTCAAAAAGATACAAAAAAAACAACAAAAGAACTTTCGGATAAGTTAAACCTTTCTGTTACAGCTATCTATGAAAGAATTAAGAAATTAGAACGTGAAGGTGTAATTAAGAATTACATTGCCTTGTTAGATAAATCAAAGGTAAGTAAAAATTTTGTTGTTTTTTGTCACGTTAAACTTACTCAGCACAATATTGATTTAATTAAGCATTTTGAGAAACAAATTTTGAAATTAGATGAAGTTTTAGAATGTTTTCATGTTAGTGGGGATTATGATTATATTTTAAAAATCTTTGTTGAAGATATGGAAGCCTATCGCGAATTTATGGTTACTAAATTGACAACGATTAAAGATATTGGGAGTACGCATAGTACTTTTATGATTGGAGAGGTAAAAAACACGACTGCATTTAAGTTAAGTTAATTTGAAATACTTTTTTACTAAAAATTACTAATTCGTTTAAACAAAAAACCTTATTTTTGCATCTGGAAAATAAACACACAAAATATATATTATGAGTCAATTTGATGTTACTATTATAGGTTCTGGTCCTGGTGGATATGTTTCGGCAATTCGTTGCGCCCAATTAGGATTCAAAACTGCTATTATTGAAAAATATTCAACTCTTGGTGGAACTTGTCTTAATGTAGGTTGTATACCTTCAAAAGCGTTATTATCTTCTTCTCATCATTATGAAGAATTGCAACATTTTGCTGATCATGGTATTGAAGTTTCTGGGAAAGTTAAAGTAAATCTTGAAAAAATGATTGCTCGTAAACAAGCAGTTGTTGATCAAACTTCTGGAGGTGTTAAATATTTAATGGATAAAAATAAAATTACTGTTTTTGAAGGTATTGGCTCTTTTGAAAGTGCTACTTCAGTTAAAGTAACTAAAAATGATGGTTCATCAGAAATTATTGAATCTAAAAACATCATTATAGCAACAGGTTCTAAACCTTCAAATTTACCTTTTATTAAGTTAGATAAAGAAAGAATTATTACTTCTACTGAAGCTTTAAAGTTACCAGAAGTACCTAAACATTTAGTAATTATTGGAGGTGGAGTTATTGGTATTGAACTTGGTCAAGTTTATTTACGTCTAGGAGCGCAAGTTTCGGTAGTAGAATATATGGATAGAATTGTTCCAGGAATGGACAGTTCTTTATCTAAAGAATTAACGAAAGTATTAAAGAAGCAAGGAATGAAGTTCTATGTTTCACATAAAGTACAGTCTGTTGAAAGAAAAGGAAAAGTTGTAACTGTTCAAGCTGAAGATAAAAAAGGACAAATTGTTTCTTTAGAAGGAGATTATGCTCTAGTATCTGTAGGTCGTCGTCCTTATACGGATGGATTAAACGCAGAAAAAGCTGGTGTAAAAATTACTGATAGAGGAATGGTTGAAGTAAATGATCATTTACAAACTAATATTCCAAATATTTTTGCAATAGGAGATGTTGTTCGAGGAGCAATGTTAGCACATAAGGCAGAAGAAGAAGGAACAATGGTCGCTGAAATTTTAGCAGGACAAAAACCTCATATTGATTATAATTTAATTCCTGGTGTTGTATATACATGGCCAGAAGTTGCTGCAGTTGGTCAAACAGAAGAACAATTAAAAGAAGCTGGTGTTGCTTATAAAGCTGGAAGTTTTCCTTTCAAAGCCTTAGGTAGAGCAAGAGCTGGTGGAGATATTGATGGTTTTGTAAAAATATTAGCAGATGCTAAAACAGATGAAGTTTTAGGAGTACATATGATTGGTGCTCGTTGTGCCGATTTAATTGCAGAAGCTGTTGTAGCTATGGAATTTAGAGCTAGTGCTGAAGATATTTCAAGAATGAGTCACGCACATCCAACATTTGCAGAAGCTATTAAAGAAGCAGCTTTAGCAGCTACTGATAATAGAGCATTACACGTATAAAATCTAGTTTATATATTTTTAATAAGCCCGTTTTAATAACGGGCTTATTTGTTGTATTTTTGAGAATCAAATAAGTATACTTGAGAACATCTATTTTTAAACATATAAGTAACCCAAAAGATTTCAAATCTAAATTACTTCATTGGTCAAACCAATTTAGAGAAGTTATTTTTTTAGATTCAAATAATTATCAACAAGAATATTCAAGTTATGATGTTATTGTAGCTTTAGATGCTTTTACATCTATAAAAACTGATTATACTAATTCTTTTCAAGATTTATTTGAATATCAATCAAGAACAAAAGATTGGTTGTTTGGTTATTTATCCTACGATTTAAAAAACGATACTGAAGATTTAAAATCAAATAATAGCGATGGACTTGATTTTCCTGATCTTTATTTTTTTCAACCTAAAAGACTTTTTTTGTTGAAAGGAAATCAATTAGAAATTCAATATCTAAATATGGTTGATGATGAAGTAGAATTTGATTTTGAAGAAATTATTAATGTTCAATTTTCAATTTTAAATTCTCCAGAATCTCTAAATATTCAGCAGCGTATTTCTAAAGATAATTATTTAAAGAAAGTTTCTAAAATGTTAGACTATATTAATCGTGGAGATATATATGAAGCCAATTTTTGTATGGAATTTTTCGCTTACGATTCTTTAATTGATCCTTTAGAAACATATAAAAAATTAAACGAAATTTCAGAGCCTCCATTTGCAGTTTATTTTAAAAATGATAAACAATATTTGCTTTCGGCTTCGCCAGAACGTTATTTGCGTAAAGAAGAAACAAAAATCATTACACAACCTATAAAAGGAACTGCAAAACGAAGTTTAGATATAGTTAGAGATATTCAGCTTAAAAATGAATTGAGTTTAAATGAAAAAGAACGCTCAGAGAATATAATGATTGTTGATTTAGTTCGAAATGATTTATCTCATACTGCTACAAAAGGAAGTGTAAATGTAGAAGAACTTTGTGGTTTGTATACTTTTAAACAAGTACATCAAATGATTTCTACAGTCGTTTCTGAAGTAGATTTTACAATTACACCTATTGAAATTATTAAAACGACTTTTCCAATGGGAAGCATGACAGGTGCACCAAAAATTTCTGCAATGAAAATTATTGAAGAATTAGAAGAAACAAAAAGAGGATTGTACAGTGGTGCAGTTGGTTATTTTACACCAAATGGTGATTTCGACTTTAATGTTGTGATTCGCAGTATTTTATATAATGAAAGTAATCAATATTTATCTTTTTCAGTAGGTAGTGCTATAACTTCTTTATCCAATCCTGAAATGGAATACGAAGAATGTTTGTTAAAAGCAAAAGCGATGTTTGAAGTTTTGAAATAATTTATAGATGTTAGAAAAAGTACAAAATCATATCAATTCAAACTTTCCTCAATTAAGAGGAAAGCGATTACTTTTGGCGATAAGTGGAGGAATTGATAGTATGGTTTTAGTACATTTATTACATCGATTAAACTTTCAAATTGCAATTGCACATTGTAACTTTCAATTACGTGGAAATGAGAGCGAAGTAGATGAAAATTTTGTAAAAGAATTTGCTCTAGACAACAAGATTCCATTTTACAGTATTTCATTTCAAACAGAGAGATATGCTATAGATAATAAATTTTCAATTCAGTTGGCAGCTCGAAAGTTGCGTTATGAATGGTTTAATGAAGTTTTAGTAAAAGAAAATTACGATTATATTTCAACTGCGCATCATTTAGATGATCAAGTCGAAACTTTTTTAATCAATTTTACTCGTGGAACTGGTTTAGAAGGTTTAACAGGAATTCCAGCTCAAAACGGAAATATTATTCGTCCTTTATTGCCTTTTTCAAGAGAAGAAATTGAGAATTATGCTAAAGAAAACGCAATTACTTGGCGTGAAGATTCAAGTAATACTTCTAATAAATATTTACGAAATAAGTTACGACATGATGTTGTACCCACTTTAAAAGAATTAAACCCTAGTTTTTTAAATTCATTTCAAAATACTTTAAGCCATTTAAAAGAATCTAATGCTTTATTAGAAGATGGATCACAAATGGTTTATGAAAAAGTTGTTGAAGAGTTTGATGATAAGAAAGAAATAAACTTGCCAGAATTAATTAAATTTAAAAATTATAAGAGTTATTTATACCATTGGCTAAAAGATTATGGGTTTAAAGCATGGGAAGATATTTATGATTTAGTTTTTGCTCAATCAGGAAAACAAGTTTCTTCTGAATCTCATGTTGTTCTAAAAGATAGAACTAAATTAATTGTTTACTATAAAATTGAAAACAAGGAAAATCAAGAGTATTTAATTCATGAGAATAATAAAAGTCTTAAATTTCCCTTAAATATTAGCCAATGTAAGGTAAATAACATTTCTAATACATCTAACAATACTATATTTGTAGACGAAGATAAGTTACATTTTCCTTTAGTTTTAAGAAAATGGCAAAAAGGAGATTATTTTTATCCTTCAGGTTTGAACGGAAAAAAGAAACTAAGTAAGTATTTTAAAGACGAAAAATATTCGTTAATTGATAAAGATAATCAATGGTTGCTTACCTCAAATAATGAAATAGTTTGGGTGATTGGTAAACGTGCCGATGAACGGTTTTTAGTAAATATAACAACACAAAATATTATAAAGATAGAAATTACAGAATGAAAAAATTAATAGTCCTTTTAGTCCTTTTATTTTCCTTTTTTGGGAATGCTCAAATTTTAGATCCTGTAAAGTGGAACACTAAAATTGTACAAAAATCAAATACCGAATTTGAGTTGGTTATGGATGCAATCATTGAACCAGAATGGCACTTGTACTCTCAATTTACTCCAGATGGTGGTGCTTTGCCAACTGTTTTTGATTTTAAAAATAAAAAAGGAAACTATACTTTAACAGGAAAAACAAAAGAGGGACCTTACAAAAAAGTATTTAACGATATTTTTGAAGTAGATGAATATTATTTTGCTAAAACGGCACAGTTTAAACAAATTATAAACGTTACCAATACTTCACTAAAAGAAGTAAAAGTATATGTAGAATATCAAGTTTGTAAAGAACAATGTATTCAACAAGACAAAACGTTTACATTTAAATTACCAGCAATAAAAGCAATAGAAATAGTTGAAGAAAAAATTGTAAATGAAGAACCAAATAATGAAATTGTAGCAATTGAAACGACTTCAAATGATTCGGTTTTAAAAACAATTGAAACGAAAGTTGAAGAAACAGATAATCTAACTACTGAAGTTATTTCTAAAGAAGAACCAAAAGAAGAAGAAAAAAAAGGATTATGGACGATTTTCTTTTTAGCATTTTTCGGAGGGTTTGCAGCTTTACTTACACCTTGTGTATTTCCAATGATACCAATGACTGTAAGTTTCTTTACAAAACAAAGTAAAACCAAAGCAGAAGGAAAACGTAATGCTATTTTATACGGAATCTCAATTATTTTAATTTATGTTTTATTAGGTTCGTTAGTAACTGGGATTTTTGGTGCAGATGCTTTAAATGCATTGTCAACTAATGTTTGGTTTAATGTGATTTTCTTTGGACTATTAGTGTTTTTTGCCACTTCATTCTTGGGTGCTTTCGAAATTGTTTTGCCAAATTCATGGGCAAATAAAGTCGACAAACAAGCTGATAGAGGTGGTTTTGTTGGAATATTATTCATGGCATTAGCTTTAGCAATTGTTTCTTTTTCTTGTACAGGTCCAATTGTTGGAACTTTATTAGTAGAAGCTGCTTCAAAAGGTGGTTTAGCACCAATTGTAGGAATGGTTGGTTTTTCTTTAGCATTAGCTTTACCATTTATGTTATTTGCAATGTTCCCAGGTTGGATGAATTCATTACCAAAATCGGGAGGATGGTTAAATACGGTTAAAGTTTCTCTTGGATTTTTAGAATTAGCTTTAGCTTTCAAGTTTTTATCAAATGCTGATTTAGTTGTGCAAGGACATTATTTAGAAAGAGAGTTATTCTTAATTATATGGATTGTAATTTTTGGAGCTTGGGCTTTATATTTATTTGGAAAATTAATGTTACCTCACGATAGTCCAATTACGCATTTATCTGTTGGTAGATTGTATATGGCAATTTTGGTTTCTATGTTTACTTTATATTTAATCCCAGGACTTTGGGGAGCACCTTTAAAATTAATTTCAGGATTTCCACCACCAATGACGTATAGTGAAAGCCCAAATGGAGTAGGATATAAGAATGATGGATTTGGCGGTTCGGTTTCTAGTTTACCAGAAGACGCACACAAAGGACCACACGGAATTGTTGCTTTTCATGATTACGAAAAAGGTTTAGCTTACGCGAAAGAAATTGGAAAACCAATATTATTAGACTTTACAGGCTATGCTTGTGTAAATTGTAGAAAAATGGAAGATTTTGTATGGTCAACTCCTGAGATTTTACCAATATTAAAAGAAGAATTTGTATTAATTTCTTTATATGTAGATTCTAAAGAAGAATTACCAAAAGAAGAACAATATATTTCTCCTGAAACAGGAAAAGAGATTGTAACAGTTGGAAACAAATGGAGTGATTACCAAATTACACGTTATAAAAACAATGCACAACCATACTATATTATATTAGATGATAAAGGAAAAGATTTAACGAAACAAGTAGGTTATACTCCAGATGTTGAAGAATATAAAGCTTGGTTAGAAGAAGGTTTAAAAGCTTTTAAAAAGTAATTAAAATTAAAAATCCCAATCATAATTTGATAGGGATTTTTTTTAGTCTGTATCTTCTAAAGTAAATATTTCTTCAACTGGTTTTTCAAAATATCTTGCTAATTTTAGAGCTAATAGAGTAGAAGGAACATATTTTCTTTTTTCCATTGCATTTATGGTTTGTCTACTAACCTCTATTTGTTTTGCCAATTCTTCCTGCGAAACATTTTTGATAGCTCTTAATACTTTTAAATTATTCGTCATCTTGATTAGCTTTATTTAGTTTGTAAATCATGTAATGAAATCTAATAATAAAGAATAGGAGTAAAGTAAAAATATTAAAATATAAAACATTTAAGTATATCATTCCATAAATAAAAAGAGTACAAAAAATAAAAACTGCAAAATTAAAATAAGTTGCCCAAACTAAACTTTCATACCGAATTTTTCCTATCATTTCATCTTCATTTTTTAGCTTAGAAAAACCAATAAGTAAACCTCCAATAATTATACAAATTGTTACAATTTCATCAGATATATTATTTGTGATTATCTTGAAAAATCCTTTTTCATTAAATAGCCAAAGATCATTATATAAAGCAAATGTTTTAACATTCATAAACGAAGTTCCATCATCAATAGGAAAAACTTCAAATATTTGTAAAACAAATAAAATAAAACTTGTAACGAATAGAATCCAACCTATATTTTTAAACTTATTAGGGAAAAGGAAATGTATTTTCATTTGAAATGCTTTTAAAACTATATCAAATGTAAACTTTATTTTACATTTAGAAAAATAAAGTTTACAAAATGTAATAAAAATTATACTTATTCGACGACTTTTTCAATATAATCAGAATTTAAAAGATATAAAGCGCCCATGTATTGTAATTTAAAAGAAACTAAATCACCTACATTATAATCTTTTTCAGAATTAGAAATATCTATAACCATCATATCTGAACTTGCGTCAACAATTGTAATATTTGGGTTGTCTGTTTCTAAATATTGAGGTTGCATATCTAATAAACCGATATCTAATATTGCTCTTAAAGAGGTTGCACTTAAATCTGTCTCCTCTGTTATTTCATAAGTATTTCCAGCTACATTTTCACCAAGTTCCCCAACAGGATTATCAGGTTTTTCAGTAATTTCTATTATTTCTGCATATAACTTAAACACATCATTATACATTCCTTCGATAGTTTCACCCGTAAATAAATCTTTGGCAAAGAAAAGTGCCTCACCAATTCGAAAATGGTTGACAGCCATTGGTCTCGCATTTTTTAACATTAATGGAATTGCTACTGAAGTTCCACCTGAAACCCAAGGAATTTTTACATTAAATTTTGCTTCAATAAGTTGTTTGTATAAGCTTAATTGAATTAGTTTATCTTGTGTGGGCATTACACCACTTAAGCAATTTAAATTCGTTCCAATTCCTCTTATTTCAATATTTGGAAGACTAAATACTTGCTCGTAAAAGTTTAGTAATTCCTCACCTAAGACTCCTTCTCGTAAATCGCCCATTTCAATCATAATGATTATTCCATGAGTTTTATTTTGACGTTTAGATTCTTCAGAAAGCATTTGAATAGTGTAAATTTCAGTATTAAAACTTACATCGGCATATTGTACAATTTTTGAAATATTTCTTTTAGAAGGTGGTTTTATGTAAACTGTTTTAATATTAGAATCTAATTTTTTAATTTTTTTTAAATTACTGATTCTAGAATCGTGCATTTCTCTTACACCAAGGTTAATTACTTCTTTAATATAAATGGTATTTCCACATAATAATTTAGTTACAACTCCCCATTCAATATTTCGTTCTTTAAACAAATTATTTAAAAATGTATAGTTATGTTTTAATTTTTTTCTGTATAGTTTTATAAATGCCATTTTAATTATTTTATTAAACGCATTTCTAAATACTTATTAGTAAAGCCTAATTTTTCATAAAGACCTTTTGCTGGATTATCTGGTTCAACATGTAAAGCAATATTTCCTTCTGCAGTGTCGATTGCTTTTTGCATAAGTTTTTTACCAAAACCTTTTCCACGTTGGCTATTATCGACAGCAATGTAAACTAAGATGTTTTCAGGAATAAAATCTTTCATCCCTGTATTGTTTAAGATTACAACACCTACAATTTTATCATTATCTAAACCAACAATAATATTTCCACCTTTAGCAGGATTCATAGCATAATCAATACATTTTAAAATATCTTCCGTTTTATCGCCATATTGCTCTAAATGAGTAAAAAGGAAATTTGCAATAGTTTGGTGCGAATATGTTTTGTCTTCTCCAGTTTCTGGATTAATTATTTTGAAATTCATTTAAAATAAATTTTGTTTAGAAGCTTTTATTGGTTTTTCCAATGTGCAATAAGATGTAGCGAACTACAAATCGAATGATTAAAATGAAAGATTTTTAAATTAAAATCTTATGTATAATTGTTAGATAAACAATTATATGAAATCAAATAACAAGTGCAAAGTTACAAAAAATGATTCGTAATGCCCAATTGAACCCTCAGACATTGATTTTCTTTAGGTTAAGAGATGATTTTTTTATTTTAAATCAATTTATTTTTTACATTTGTATTTATATAAGCCAATTTTAAAAGTATAAGCCATGTTAATAAAAGTATTTGGAAGCGCCGTTTTCGGTGTTGAAGCCACAACTATTACTGTAGAAGTAAATATCGACAAAGGAATAGGCTACCACTTGGTAGGATTACCAGATTCTGCAATCAAAGAAAGCAGTTATCGTATTGCTGCAGCTCTAAAAAACAACAATTATAATCTTCCTGGAAAAAAAATTACGATAAATATGGCTCCTGCCGATTTACGAAAGGAAGGCTCTGCTTATGATTTAACTTTAGCCATTGGGATTCTAGTTGCCTCTGGACAAATTAAAGCTGAAGATCTTGCCAATTATATTATAATGGGCGAATTGTCTTTAGACGGAAGTTTACAACCCATCAAAGGCGCTTTGTCTATTGCTATTAAAGCGAAAGAAGAAGGTTTTACAGGTATTATGTTACCTATTCAAAATGTAAAGGAAGCCGCAATTGTGGAAGGAATTGATGTCTATGGAATAGAAAATGTAGTACAAGTTATTGATTTTTTTGAAGGAAGAGGAAATTTAGAGCCTACAACAATTGATTCCACTACAGAATTTAATCAAACATTAGAGTTTCCTGAATTTGATTTTAGCGATGTGAAAGGGCAGGAGAGCATTAAGCGTTGTATGGAAATTGCTGCGGCTGGAGGGCATAATATCATTTTAATTGGTCCGCCTGGTTCTGGAAAAACGATGTTAGCAAAAAGACTACCAAGTATTTTGCCACCAATGACGATGAAAGAAGCATTGGAAACAACCAAAATTCATTCGGTTGCTGGGAAAACTAAAGAAGTTGGTTTAATGGCACAACGACCGTTTAGAAGTCCACATCACACGGCTTCAAGTGTCTCATTAGTTGGAGGAGGAAGCTATCCGCAACCAGGCGAAATTTCTCTAGCTCATAATGGTGTTTTGTTTTTAGATGAATTACCAGAGTTTAAACGAGAAGTCTTAGAAGTAATGCGTCAACCTTTAGAAGATAGAGAAGTTACTATTGCTAGGGCAAAATTTACGATTACATATCCATCTTCATTTATGTTAGTAGCTAGTATGAATCCGAGTCCAGGTGGTTATTTCAATGACCCAAACGCTCCGGTTTCAAGCTCTCCTATGGAAATGCAACGCTATTTAAGTAAAATTTCTGGTCCGTTATTAGATAGAATTGATATTCACATTGAAGTAACTCCGGTTCCTTTTGAAAAATTGACAGAAACACGTAAAGCTGAAAGTAGTTTAGAAATTAGAGAGCGTGTTTCAAAAGCGAGACAACTACAATCAATTCGTTTTGAGTCGTTTGAAAATATTCACTATAATGCTCAAATGGGTTCAAAGCAAATTCGTGAGTTTTGTGAACTTGATGAAGGTTCACTACAATTATTAAAAACTGCTATGGAGCGATTAAATTTATCAGCAAGAGCGTATGATAGAATTTTAAAAGTAGCTCGTACTATTGCAGATTTAGAAGCATGTGAAAAAGTTGTTTCACATCACATTGCAGAGGCTATACAATATAGAAGTTTAGATAGAGAAGGTTGGTTAGGATAGTATAAAAATTATGCCTCTATTAAAGAATAGAGGCATAATAATGAATAAGAGTAGAGGATTCTTAGTTCATTTTTACAACAATAAACTCACTTCTTCTGTTTTGTTGATGTTCAGCTTCTGAACATTCAACTCCATCTGAACAATTATTAACTAATTCTGTTTCACCAAATCCTTTAGCGGTCAATAGTTTTCTGTCAATCCCATTCTTTACCATATATTCTAAAGTAGATTTCGCTCTTCTGTCAGATAATAGTTCGTTATATTTATGAGTTTGTCTACTGTCTGTATGAGAACGTATAGCAACTTCCATATTTGGATATTCTTTCATTACTTCAACTATTTTTTGTAAATCTTTTGCAGCATCAGAGCGAATATTCCATTTGTCTAAATCAAAATAAATGATGCTAATTTTAAATATTTTAGCTAAATCAGTACCTTCTTCTATAGGAAATATATTTCGCTCTAATTCAATGTCTATTTTTGTTATTCCTGTTTGTTTTTGAGGAGGAAATGATTTTTCTCTTGTTTCATATTCTTCTTTTGAAGCTCTTATATAATATTTTTTATTACAATCAATATTAAATGAATATACTGCATTAGCATCTGAATTAGTTTCTTGTAATTGATTCATGTCTTCATCAAATAAGATTACTTTAGAGTTAGGTAATATTTCTTTAGTATCTAAATCTGTGATTATACCGGTAACTTTTTGATTACACACATTGAACGCGTAAATATCATCATAGCCTGCACCTCCATCTCTATTTGAAGATAAAAAACCTGTGTTTTTATCATTAACAATAAAACTAAAATCATCTTTAGAACTATTAATTGGCTTTGCTAAATTCTTAGGTTTAGTAAATTGATTATTTACTAACTTAGATTCAAAGACATCTAACCCACCTAATCCTAAATGTCCATTTGATGCAAAATATAAAATATTATTATGTGAAATAAAAGGAAAAGTTTCTCTTCCTTCAGTATTAATTATAGGGCCTAAATTTTCGGGAATGCCATAAGTATCATTCCCATTAATGCTTACTTTATAAATATCAGCACTTCCATATCCACCAGGCATATCTGATGAAAAGTATAAAGTTTTTTCATCAGCGCTTATACTAGGGTGGCCTACACTATAATTATCGTTATTAAATGGTAGTTCTTTTATATTTCCCCATTCGTTATTTGAAAAAGTTGCCTTGTATATTTTAATCCATGTTGTTTTATCATCTGATTTTCCTTTTTTATTTAAATAATTATTTCTTGTAAAATACATGGTTTTTCCATCTTTAGTAAAAACGGGAGATGATTCGTTTAATTTTGTATTAATTGTTTTTGAAAAATTTACAGGAGTACCTATTTTATTATCTTCGTCTAAAGGAGCAATATATAAATCAGTGAAATTTTGATTTGTCCAATCATGAACTTTGCTATAAATAGCACCATCTGTTCTTGAAGAAGTAAATACTATTTGGTTTCCAAAATAGGAAGCTCCATAGTCCATATATTCCGAATTTATATCTGTTTTTTCAATTGTATATTTACCAGAGTCCAACTCAATATCAGATAGATAATCTTTATTGTTTGCAAATTCCTTTCCTCTTGAATCCGTTGTGTTTTTGTTAAATAGCGCTAAATATTTATTAGCATTTTCATAATCTTCAATAGACTTTAAAGATTGAGCATATCTAAAATAATATTCAGGATCAACAGTTTCATTTAATGCAAATAATTCTTTGTACCATTTGGCTGCTTTGTCTAATTCTCCATTAAAATAGTATGAATTTCCCAGTTTCATAAATAAATCAGCTGATTTATGTCCTTTTTCTGCTACTTTTTCATAAATTTCTATCGCATCTATATATGAATATTTTGCATATTTTTTATCTGCTGAATTAAGTTTTGATGTTTGTGCAAATGTTGCAGAAACTAAACCAATCAATATTATAGAGTAAATTGCTTTCATAATTTTTTGATTTAAAAGAATCTAGGTGAAGAAATTCTACTTTTATTTAAAAACTCATATCTTAAAAATATTTCATGAGAACCAGAGTTATAATTAGACAACTTTGTAGTTTCCATGTCGTATCCATAGCCTATAAACCATGATTCAGATATTTGAAATCCTATTAATCCACTTATTGCTGCACTCCATCTATAAGCAGCCCCCAGTGTTAGCTTATCATTGATTAAAAAGTTTGCAGTAATATCAGCTTGTAAAGGAGCTCCTTCTACAATTTTAGTTAAAAATGCAGGTTTAAATTTTAAACTAGGGCTTATATCAAATACATGTCCACCAATAATATAATAATGCATTTTTTCTCTTGTAATTGCTACTTCATTATCATCAAAATGTTTTGTTTCAAAAAGGTTAGGTACAGATACTCCAAAATAAGTGTTTTCAGAAAATAAGTAAACACCGGCACCAACATTTGGTGTAAAATCACCATTTAAATTTTGAAATTGAGGATCGTTTTGATCATAAATATTTAATTTATTTACATCTAGATTAAACAAATTAGCAGTTCCTTTCATTCCTAACGATAATTTATAATTCTCAGAAATTTGTATAAAATAAGCTAAATCTGCTGAAATTTGATTCTCTGTAGTTGGACCAATTTTGTCGTTAATTATCGAAAACCCAAGTCCGAAATTAGAATCACCTATTGGTGTGTTTAATGATACATTATTTGTTACCGGTGCACCATCTAATCCAACCCATTGATTTCTGTGTAATAAGAAAACACTTAATGTTTCTCTTGATCCTGCATAAGCTGGATTTACATTTACCGTGTTATACATATATTGTGTGTATTGTGAATCTTGTTGAGAGAAGCACAATGCTTGCGATAAAAGTATAGCTATAAATAAGGCTTTTGTTTTCATGTGCTAATGTTTTTAATTAATAAGCTTAAGTGAAAAGTATTTATTTACTAACATATAAATATCCAGACTTATCATGTGTTTTATTTTCTTCATCTATATATTTTAAAATATAATAGTAGGTTCCATCTGGTACCCCTTCATTTTTATTTAAAGTTGTTCTTCCTTCAGATTGACCTCTAAATGCATTTATGTTATTATCATAACCTTTAGTTTCATATATTAAAATACCCCACTTGTTATATATTTCAACCGTATTATTAGGATAACAATCTATTCCATCTATAAAGAAGAAATCATTTAATCCGTCGTTATTAGGTGAAACTGCATTATATATAGTTATATCACAAGCTGGTAAAACTATACAATCTTCATTAATATTCAAATAAACTTCAAATATCATTGGGCAGTCATTATTTTCAGTGGTAACAACATATTGTAAAGTATAGTATCCAACAGGTACATTTAATGGATTAAAAATACTACCATTTAAACCCCCAGTTTCACTCAAATCAACCCATTCGCCATTTGTAGGAATTGAGCTACCCAATATAATAAATAAATCAATAGGTTCTTCTATTGAACAAATACTATAGGGAATTGCATCAAATGGTTCATCCACTGTTACATTTATTGTTTGTGTAAATGTATCAGAATTACCGCAATTGTCACTTACATACCATTCTCTAACTATTACATACTCATAAATAGATATTGTTGTCGTAATTTCTGAATAAACTACATCAGAAACACCTGAACAATTATCTGTGAATTCTAAATTAGGAATATCAGGAAGATTTGAACAATTTACATTTAATTCTTCATCAATTGGAGTTAATAATGTAGGAGGAGTAAAGTCATATACTGTAATTGTTTGAGTATAACTATTACTGTTTCCGCAATCATCAGTTATTATCCATGTTCTAGAAATTGAATAATTTCCTGTACAATTTCCTTCACTAAAGGTTATTAGATCATTAACTGCTATATCAACATCTGAATCACAATTATCACTGGCTTCAATTTCTGCAGGGCTTGGAATATCATCACAAGATACTGAAATATCGTTTGGTAATTCTGATGTAAAAATTGGGTTTGTAGTATCTTGAATCGTAAAAGTAGCTGAAGTAGTTGTATCGTTACCACAATCATCGGTAGCTGTGAAAGTAACAGTAACCGAACCAGAAGCCCCACAACCATCAGACACCGCTGAGAAGTCATTGCTCCAAGTCACAGAAGAACAAACATCTGAAGCCGAAGCACCACCGTTTGCAGCCAACCAGTTGTTTAAGTCAGAAATGTTTCCATTACCATCACATTGTACTGTCAAGTCTTGAGCTTGCACAGAAATGATTGGGTTTGTAGTATCTTGAATCGTAAAAGTAGCTGAAGTAGTTGTATCGTTAC
>CAZLGK010000017.1:0-4836 GCA_964559365.1 uncultured Flavobacterium sp. | reverse complement strand
AGTTGTTTAAGTCAGAAATGTTTCCATTACCATCACATTGTACTGTCAAGTCTTGCGCTTGCACAGAAATGATTGGGTCTGTAGTATCTTGAATAGTAAATGTTTGAATTAATTCGACATCAGAACAACTCGTTACAATATTATATTTTCTATTAACAGTTATTGGACAGCTTCCAAACTGAATATCTTGGTATGTAATTGTATAGGTTAGGTTTGAATTTGAAACTGTTCCGCCAGCATTTATAAAATCTTGTAATGTAATTGAAACTGGTGTTTCAGAATACACTAATGGTGAAATAGAACTAGTACTACACCCATTTATATTTGCTATAGATGGAATTGATGCAGTTGAGCTTACAATAATTGTGATTGTAAAAGTATAAAAACAATTATTTGTATTAGGAGGTACTGCATAATATGTAGTTGTTCCTAATGTTGAAGGAAAAGGATTTGATGAATTATATTCAATTGAATTATTTGTAATTGGAAATTCATTATAAAACTTAGTTCCATTTGGGTAGTTAGTAGAAATATCTGTTACAGGAATTGGAGAATTTGTATTACAAAAAGTAAAAGCTAAAGTTGTATTTGTGTTTTGACAATTTTGATTAATATAACTCCCAGAATTAATACTGACAATTATCGGATCAGTAATAGGATCTCCTAAACAAGTTCCTGTTGTTTGGTAACCCTGTATAAATGGTTTGTCATTAAAAATGATACCAGTAATTGCCCCCATACCACTTATATATCCATATAGAGGAATGTTCGGGGTACAATTTGGATTACTTAAAATAAAACAATCTTCAGTTACTTTTATTTTAAATTTTAATTCACCAAGTATATCAGTAGGGCTATTTGGAACTGGTAAAGTACCAATATCCCATACTAATGTTCCGTTACTTCCCATTGAAGGATTAAAAATCAAATTATTAGGAGCTGGAAGAGGTATAAAATTAATTGTTCCGCTCTCTGAACCACTAACAAAACTTGTTGGATATGGAATTTCTATTTTAATCTTAGTGTTTGCTACTGGCTCAGTACCTTCATTTAAAATTTTAATAGAATATTCTAATTCTTCTCCAGGTAAAGCAGTTAAACCACCATTTGCGGGTTGTCCATTAATAGTGATTAGAGACATAACTCCTTCAGCATCTGGTATATATGCGTCAACAGCTAAAGCTGCTAAAAAAATCACGTACGTATCTTGAGTTGATCCGTATCTAAGAGTTGTAGAAGTTTGATTGTTTGCAATTATAGTATTTCCAGTATTTGGAATATCGAACATTGAAATATCTAATCCTGTGTTATTTTGTAAGTTTGGATTTCTAAAATTACCTCCTGTTTGAATGGATGAATTAAAAAAGTTTGTAGTTGTGTTTCCATTATGTGTTAAAGGCTCCCATGTATTAGTGCTAGATTTTAATATATTAAAATAATCTCCACTAATACCTACATCACCTTCACCTGCCATTAAACCTAATTTAACATTTACTTGTCCGGTTTGAACTGCATTAAAACCAGAAATAGGAATTTGATGATTAATAGTTGTATTTCCTTGAACATATGCATGACCGTCAAAAACAGTTATGTCTCTCCATTTCATTTTAGAATTCTCATAAATAACAATAATTCCCCAACCTCCATAATACCCAGTTCCTCCACCATTTCCCTCAATCAATGCTATATCAGCAACGGTGTATTCTCCTAGTCCATTTGCTTTTACGTATGTTGTTATATCTGCGTATGCTGAATACATAAAACCATCTGAATTTGTTGGATAGTATATATCATTTTGTCCAGCAGTTATAGTAGTATAACTTGATGAATTTGGACCTTTTAAAGAAACCTTTCTTTTGTTAAAAGTTTTAGTGATAGAGTTTTTAGTTACATCAAAAATATCTGGACTACTTGAACCATTTGATGACCTTCCTGTCCAATACAATCCTGCAAATACAACATTAGTACAATTTGGATTTGCACCATTTTCATTTGAATAAGTTAATGTAGCTGAAGATGAATTGAAAGTTGTATTATCAGTATCAACATCAACATATTGCATTGTGTTGTTACTATTGTTAGTGCTGTTTCCGTATGAGCTTAGGGTTAAGTTAGTATTTCCAATCAATGAAAAATCCCCTTTAACATGATGAATAGTGGTACCGGGACTAGTAACAGGAGTTCTTGGGTTAAAATTAACCCTAACTTGTCCATTACTATTTAAAGCACATAATAATGTTATTATTAATAAAAAATTAAAATGTATTGCTTTTATTCTGTGGTCAAAAGTATTTTTTTTCATAATAAAGCAGATTTTTTATTGAGGAATTTCAATTTGATATGTTATTACCCAATTATTATTGGAATTATTAAATATATCTTCTAAAGTATTTTCATCTATTTGTTTTTCAACGATTAAATGAATTATCTCTAATGAATTGAATTGATTAAGTGGAGCTAGATTTAACGACACTATATCTTCATTGATTTTGATAATTAAAAATCTTATGTTGTTTGTATTACTATTGCTAATTCTATTTAAAATACTTATATTGGATAATTCAATTTCAGCAATGAAATTAGAATTATGCGAAGAATTCATTGAATTGTTTAGCATTGTAATATCTTGACTATTAATAGCATCAAGAACAGCAATTCTATTTGAGTCTTTAGAATCGCATTTGTTAATATTAATCACATTCTGTGTGTATGATATGTGTGTTCCTATAACTATAAACAATAGTATCCTTACTATTGAAAACTTAAAATGTATTACTTTTTTCATATCAATGCTTTTTTGGTTAACACATCAAAATGAGTAAATAGTAAATGGTAAACTGGGGATTCAGATGTTAGAAGTTTTTTTTTGATTTTTGGGGTCAACAAAACAGCAATAAAATCTGATTAATGCTATAATAATATTTTACTTATAAAGTAAATTAAAGGTTTTAGGGGAAGTATGTTTTTTATTTCTGTAGCTAATTTACTGAAATATGTTAAGTTATACTTTTTTAAATTTCAATTTTCGATGAACAGCTGTTAAAAATCTATGAAATAACAATATTTATGTTAAAAATTTGTATAATATTTAATAAAAAATAGCTTTCTTTATGATAATAAAATTAAAGTATATGAAAAGCTTAATTATAGTACGTCATTCGAAATCAAGTTGGAAAATTCCATTAAAAGATATTGATAGACCTTTATCAAAAAGAGGAATTCATGATGCTCATTTAGTTTTCTCTAACATTCATGACTTATTACCAAAATCTTTTATAATTTGGAGTAGTAAAGCAAAAAGAGCTAAAGAAACTGCTATGATTTTTTCTCAAAACTTATCGTTTTCGTATGATAATATTATATTTAAAGATGAACTTTACACTTTTGAAGATAAAAAGTTAGAAGAAATCATAAAAAAATGTGAAAATATATATGATAACTTAATTCTTTTTGGACATAATGAAGCTATTACAAAATTTGTTAATAAATTTGGTGACCTTTTAATAAATAATGTTCCAACATCAGGTGTTGTTTCTATGAAGTTTGATATAGATGATTGGAGTAAATTAAAAAAAGGTAAAACAATTAAATCTATTTTTCCAAGTCATTTAAAACATGAATAATACAAGTCAAAATAAATATATTGATAGAGAAAAAAGCTGGCTTACTTTTAATGCTAAAGTTTTACAAGAAGCAGGAGACTCTTCTGTTCCTTTATTAGATAGACTTCGTTTTTTAGGAATTTTCTCTAACAATTTAGATGAATTTTTTAGAGTTCGATATGCTGCTATACGTAGAATGAATTTTGAAAACATTGATACTGAAAAAGTATTAAAAGGAATTTCTGCTGAAAAGTTATTAAAAGAAATTACAGAAGTTGTAATTGAACAACAATCAGAAAGTTTAAGAATTCTTGGAGAAATTGAACAAAAATTAGAAAAGGAAAATATTTTTATTATTAATGAAAATGAAATTTCTAAAGAACAAGAAGTATTTATAAAAGATTATTTTACTCAAACAGTTAGTCCTGCATTGGTTACAATTATGTTAAATGACTTAGATACTTTTCCTTTGCTAAAAGACACTTCTGGATATTTGGCTATTAAATTAAAAGTAAATTCTTTTGGAAAACAAAATGAAGTTAGATATGCAGTTGTTGAAATCCCAACATCTATAAATAGGTTTGTTGTTTTGCCTTCAAAAGACGATCAACAGCATATTATTTTACTAGATGATGTTATTCGTTTAAACTTACATTCAATATTTAACGTATTTAATTACACAAGTATTTCTGCTCATATGATAAAAATTACTAGAGATGCTCAATTAGAATTTGATAGTGATTTAAGTAAAAGTTTTATAGAAAAAATATCTGATAGTGTAAAAGAACGTAGAGTAGGAGAACCTGTTCGTTTTGTATATGATCAGGCTATAGATAAAGATACATTAGATTTTTTCTTACATAGAATGCATATTAACAGTTCAGACAGTATAATACCTGGAGGTAGATATCATAATCGAAGAGATTATATGAGTTTTCCAAATCTTGGAAGATATGATTTATTATATAAGAAAAATGTTCCACTTCCAGTTCCTGGTTTTGATTTAGACGGAAGTATTTTAGAGAAAATTAAAAAGAAAGATTACTTATTATCTACACCATATCAATCATTTTCTTATTTGATTAAGTTTTTAAGAGAAGCAGCTATAGATCCAAATGTTGTTACCATAAAAATTACTTTATATCGTTTAGCAAAGAATTCTCAAATTGTCAGTTCACTTATAAATGCTGCAAAAAACGGAAAGAAAGTTTTGGTTCAGATTGAATTGCAAGCT
>CAZLGK010000016.1:8596-26249 GCA_964559365.1 uncultured Flavobacterium sp. | reverse complement strand
ATTACTAAAAAAGTAATTTTCTAATCTAAAATATTTTATAAAAAAGCCCAATCAATTGATTGGGCTTTTTTTATGTATTCTAGAAACTATAAGATAAACCAATGCCTAGTATCTGCTTTAACTGAATCTTAGGTCCTTTTATAACTTGAACTCCTTCAACATCTTCTTTAGTCTTAATATCATCATCATAAATTAAATGTGTAGAAATGTTTGCATTTACATATTTATTTACTGTCATTTCTAATTGTAATTGCCAATCTACATCAACATTACCAAAATTATTTATATAATCAGAGTAAAAAGAAACTCTATTTTTCATATCAATGTTTTCGAATATTCTCTTTTCCCAATTTCCACTTAATAAAATTCCAACTTCTGTTCTTGACTTATCCCCTTTTCTAATTAAGTTTCCAAATTCATCATATTCTGCTTTTTTTACACCATAAGCACCTTGATTAGCTAATCTTTCGTCTAAAACTAATGTTGTTTTTTGTGTTAAAGGAGACATATAAAGCTCTAAATTTAAGTCGTCTCTGGTATATTCCGCTCCAATTCCCAAAAAAACATATGCTGGTGCAAAAGGTTTTGAAATTGCTAAATCAGTATTAGGATATGAATATCCATTAGCAAATTGAGTATTTAAAGTAAACTTTGCTACATGAAACCAATTTGAAATTGTATCTCTACGATAACCAAAAGTAGAATTCAATAAAAATTGATCGTCTGTTTTTCTTGTATCTTGACCTTCTTGTTTATTTATTCCATAACGAATAACTAATTCGTTATTCCACATCAAGTTTTCTTTTAAATATTTTCGTATAAAATTCCCCTTAGCTAATCCGGAAATAGAAGTATTTCCTCCAGCATTCCAGTTAAGAAAAGTAATTTGCGTAATATCTAAACCTAACTTATTTTTTTTAACCCAATTACTTGTTGTGTCAGGCAATTTAGTTCTTACAATTTGTGCATAATTATTTTCTACTGAACAAAAAAGTAGTACAAATAAAATGATTCTCTTCATGATTTTTAAATAGCAATTATAGTATTATAAATATGGTTAGCGTCTAATTTACATATATCTTGTAATTCATAAACGCTTCCATGTTCAATAAAATTGTCTGGAATACCTAAATTAACAATCTTATTTTTAAATTGATTTTGGGTTGCAAAAGAATTAATTACACTCCCAAATCCACCTTTTAACACTCCGTCTTCAATAGTAATAATTTTATTATAATTACTAAAAATAGAATGTAATTCATTTTCATTTATAGGTTTTATAAAAGGAAAATGGTAATGAGAAATATTTTTATCTTTAGCTAATTTTAAAAATGCTTTATCGACATTCGAAGCAATAGTTCCCGTTGAAAGAACAGCAATTTCATTACCCTTTTTCAAACACTTAACTTCATTTAAATCAACTTTTTCAAAAGGTTGTTGCCAGTTTATATTTTCTCCACGACCTCTTGGATAGCGTATAGCTATAGGCTTTTTTATACCTATAGAGGCTGTATACATAATATTTCTTAATTCTATTTCATCTTTTGGAGCGCAAATAATCAAATTTGGAATACAATTCAAAAAAGAAATATCAAAAACCCCATGATGTGTAGCTCCATCTTCTCCTACAAGACCAGCTCTATCTAAACAAAAAATGACAGGTAAATTTTGTAAAGCAACATCGTGGATTAATTGATCATAAGCACGTTGCATAAAAGTAGAATAGATATTACAAAAAACAATCATCCCTTGACTAGCCATTCCGGCAGCTAAAGTTACAGCGTGCTGCTCTGCAATTCCGACATCAAAAGCTCTTTCAGGAAAAGCTTCCATCATATATTTCATAGAGCTTCCGGTGGGCATTGCAGGAGTAATTCCGATAATATTTTTATTGTCTTTTGCTAATTCCACCAAAGTTAGTCCAAAAACATCTTGAAATTTTGGAGGTAAATTGTCTTCCTGATTTTGATAAATTTTACCTGTTTTAGCTTCAAATTTTCCAGGAGCATGATATTTTACTTGGTCTTCTTCTGCTAATTGTAATCCTTTTCCTTTGGTTGTAATAACATGTAAGAATTTAGGCCCGTTAACTGATTTTAATCTTATTAATTCTGAAAGTAAAGCATTAAAATCATGTCCATTAATTGGTCCAGAATAATCAAAATTTAAAGATTTAATAATGTTATTTTGTTTAGGATTTTTTCCATCTTTAACAGCCGTAAAATAATCTTTCAAAGCACCTACACTTGGATCAATTCCAATTGCATTATCATTTAATATTACCAATAAATTAGCATCGGTAACACCTGCATGATTTAATCCTTCAAATGCCATTCCACTTGCAATAGAGGCATCTCCAATCACTGCAATATGTTGTTTTTCATTTTCTCCTTTTAATTGAGAGGCAATTGCCATACCCAAAGCTGCAGAAATAGAAGTTGAAGAATGTCCAACTCCAAAAGAATCAAAAATACTTTCACTTCTTTTTGGGAAACCTGAAATTCCATTCAGTTCTCTATTGGTGTGAAAAATATCTTTTCTTTCTGTTAATATTTTATGACCATAGGCTTGATGACCAACATCCCAAATTAATTGATCTTCGGGAGTATTAAATACATAATGCAGCGCAATAGTTAATTCGACAACTCCTAAGCTAGCCCCTAAATGTCCTCCTTTTTGAGAAACAATATCGATTATAAACTCTCGTAACTCTTGAGCAAGTTGAGGCAATTGATTTTCAGAAAGACTCTTTAAATCAGATGGATTGTATATTTGAGAAAGTAAATTTTCTTTCATGTAACAAAAGTACTAATTGGAAGTTGTATTTTTGTGTTTATGGAAAATATTTTTACAGATGAATATTTCATGAAAAAAGCTTTGGTTGAAGCTGAAGTTGCCTTTGAAAACGGAGAAATTCCTGTTGGAGCAATTGTAGTTATTAACAATAAAATAATTGCAAGAACACATAATTTAACAGAATTACTGAATGATGTAACGGCCCACGCCGAAATGCAAGCCATAACAAGTGCAGCCAATTTCTTAGGTGGAAAATATTTAAAAAATTGTACTTTATATGTTACTTTAGAACCTTGCCAAATGTGTGCAGGAGCATTATATTGGTCACAAATTTCTAAAATTGTTTTTGGAGCTTCAGATGAACAACGAGGATTTCAAAAAATGGGAACGCAATTGCATCCAAAAACCGAAATAATTTCAGGTGTTTTAGAGCAAGAATGTAGCGATTTAATGAAGGCTTTTTTTAAAAACAAAAGATAGCAATAAAAGTATTTTAAATTTTTTGTAACTTGGAACGTCTTTTGATGTCATAACAAACTAACTTTTAATTTCTTCCTAAATGAAAACAAATCGTTTTTTACAATTGATGTTTGCGTTAGTTGTCTTTTTTTCTTGCTCTAAAACAGCAAAAGATTTTGAATCTGATTTTAATCTATATAAAGAATATATTCTCAATTTTAGTTCGGGTTTAGTTTCTTCTAATTCAGACATTAGAGTAGTTTTAGCTTTTGATAAAAAAGAATGGACACCAAATCAAGAATTAGATAATAATTTGTTTTCAATTAGCCCAAGTGTTGATGGGAAAGTTGTAGCACTTTCTTCTAACACTATTGCATTTATACCTAAAGGAAAATTAAATCAAAATACTGAATATCAGATAACTTTTCATCTTTCAGATGTAAAAGATGTTCCAAAAAATTTGAAGGAATTTAATTTCACAATAAAAACAATTAAACAAGATTTTTTGGTTAATACGCTTGACTTACAATCATATGGTAAAGATTTTCAATATTTAAACGGAACAATTAATTTTAGTGATAATATTGATCCTGTTGCTGCAATGAAAATTGTTAAAGCTACACAGTTTGGAAAAGATTTGAAAATTAAGTTTGATAAAGAAGTTTCCAACCCAAAGGAATATAAGTTTGTTATTGACAGTATTCAACGAACTGTAGAGGATAGTAAAATTAATATTGCATGGAATGGTTCGGCTATTAACGTTGACCAAACTGGAAGTGTAGAATTTGAAATCCCTGGAAAAAATAATTTCAAAATAATTTCAACTCAAATCCAAGAAGATAATGCGCAAGTACTATTAATTAATTTTTCGGATCCAATTAAGAAAGGGCAAAATTTAGACGGTCTTATTCAAATAGAATCAGCATCTAATTTAAAATTTACCACGGCTGGAAATCTTTTAAAAGTATTTTTTACAGAATCTTTAAAAGGAGAACTGTTAGTGGAAGTTTTCCAAGGAATTCAGAGTGAAGATGGTTATAAAATGAAAAGTGATTTTGCTCAAAAAATAACATTTGATCAAGTAAAACCTGAAATTAAATTTGTAAAAAGTGGTACAATTTTACCAAGTTCCAATAATTTAAAAATAAATTTTGAAGCCGTAAATCTAAGTGCGGTAGATGTTAAAGTCTACAAAATATATAAAAACAACATTCTTCAGTTTTTACAATATAATGAAATAAATGGAAGTCAAAATCTTAGAAATGTTGCTATGCCAATTGCTAAGCAAACTATTGTGCTTAAAAACAGTAAGTTAATTAATTATGGAGATTGGAATGCCTATGCGTTAGATTTGTCTAAAATAATTTCGGTAGAACCAGGCGCTATTTATAGGGTAGAATTAACCTATAAAAAGAAATATTCTCTTTATAAATGTGCTTCAGTTATAGAAGAGGAAGAGGAAGAATATGAAGAAATTGAAAATGAAGGAGAAGTTCGTTCAAACGAGTATTATTATGACGATTACTATTATGACGATTATAATTGGAATGAAAGAGAAGATCCTTGTAGTAATTCATACTATTACAACAATAAAATTTTTACAAATGTAATTGCAACAGATTTAGGCGTAATTGCAAAAAGAGGAGAAAATAGCTCTTACTTTTTTGCTGTAAACGATATAGTTACCACAAATCCAGTTTCAGGAGCAACAATAGATTTATATAATTTTCAACAACAAAAAATTGCATCTATAACTACAGATGGCGAAGGAATTGCTAAAGCAGATATTACAAAGTATGCATATTTTGCAACAGTTACTAAAGATAAAAACACGACATACGTTAAGTTAGATGAAGGACAATCTTTATCTGTGAGTAATTTTGATGTGGGTGGTGTACAACTTCAAAAAGGGTTAAAAGGTTATATTTATGGTGAAAGAGGTGTTTGGCGTCCAGGCGACACATTACACCTTGCATTTATGCTAAATGATAATGAAAGTAAATTAGAAAAAGCACATCCTATAAAATTTAAGTTATCCAATCCGCAAGGAAAAGCAATGTATGTTGCGGTTCAAAAATATAACGAAAGTAACCATTACAAATTTAAAGTAGTTACCAAAGATTCCGATATTACAGGAAATTGGGAAGCGAAAGTATCAATTGGTGGTGTTCATTTTTACAAAAATATTAAAATTGAAACCATTAAACCAAACCGTTTAAAAATTAAAAATAGTTTTGCAGATGAAAATTTATCAGGCAACAAACCAAATAACGGAACTATTGAAGTAGCTTGGTTACACGGAGCAGTAGCTAAAAATTTAAAAGTAGAAATGCAAGCCAAATTCATGCAACAAGTAACTACTTTTAAAGGTTATTCAAATTATGACTTTGATGATGAAGTACGAAAATTTTCAACCGAAGAAGTTAATGTGTTTTCAGGAAAAGTAGATGATTTTGGAAAGACAAATATCACCATTCAACCTAAAGTTACGAACCAAGCCCCTGGAAAATTAAAAGTTGTTTTTCAAACTAAAGCCTATGAAAACGGAGGTGATTTTAGTACAGATGTAGTTTCCGCATCTTATTCGCCATATAAGACTTACTTAGGTATTAAAAGTCCTGAGCCAAATAAATACGGAATGTTAGAAACAGATAAGATGAATCGTTTTGAAATTGTTTCGGTAGATGAGAGTGGTAGCCCAAAAGCAGTTAAAAATTTAGAAGTGCGTGTTTATAAAGTTGATTGGCGTTGGTGGTGGAATAGTTCTGGTGATGATTTATCGAGATATAATTCTGCCGAAGTAACAACTGCTTATAAGAACTTTGTTGTAAATACAAATGCTTCTGGTAAAGCTAGTGTGCAGTTTAAAGTTTCGGAAAACGATTGGGGAAGATATCTAATAAGAGTTATAGATAATGATGGTCATGCTACAAGTAAATCTGAAATTATAGATTGGCCAATTTGGTCTGGAAAAACTAAAATAGGCGATGCTTCCACGGCAAACATGTTGGTTTTTACTTCCGATAAAACAAAATATGCAGTTGGAGAAAAAGCAATTGTTTCTTTTCCGTCAAGTCAAGGAGGAAGAGCATTAATTTCAATTGAAAACGGTTCTAAAGTAATCTCATCATTCTGGGCGATGACTACTCAAGGAGAAACGAAAGTTGAAATTCCTGTTACATCAGAAATGGCTCCAAATGTGTACGTAAATATTTCTTTATTAAAACCGCATGCTTCAACAGTAAATGATACTCCGATAAGAATGTATGGAATTTTGCCAATTGAAGTTGTTGATAAAAATACGGTGCTTCAACCACAAATTACAATGGCAAGTGTTCTAAAACCCGAAACTAAAACTACCATAAAAGTAAGTGAAAAAGAGGGTAAAGAAATGACTTACACATTAGCAATTGTGGATGATGGTTTGTTAGATTTAACTCGTTTTAAAACACCAAATGCTTGGGATAAATTCTATGCCCGACAAGCTTTAGGGGTAAAAACTTGGGATGTTTATGACGATGTAATTGGTGCTTATGGTGGAAAAATAAGTCAGATTTTTAGTATAGGTGGAGATGAAGATTTAGGCGGCGGAAGCACCAAAAAAGCCAACCGATTTAAACCAGTTGTTATTTATTTAGGCCCTTTCAAATTAGAAAAAGGACAAACAAAATCACATTCAATTGAATTACCAAATTATATAGGTTCTGTTAGAACAATGGTAGTTGCTGGTGATGCTAAAACAAATGCTTATGGAAGCGCAGAAAAAACAACACCAGTAAGAAAACCTTTGATGGTTATAGCTTCAGTACCAAGAAAAATTTCTCCAAATGAAAAAGTAACTATTCCAATTACTGTTTTTGCAATGGAGAATAATATAAAAAATGTAACAGTTCAAGTAAAAACAAACAACACAGTTCGATTACTTTCGCCTTTAAAGCAGAATGTAAGTTTTAGTTCACCTGATGAAAAAATGGTTTATTTTGATTTAGAAGTTGGAAATATTCTTGGAATCGGGAAAATTGAAGTAATTGCTACATCAGGAAATGAGAAAGCATCTTATGAAGTAGAATTAGACGTTACCAACCCGAATCCAATTACGACCGATTTTACAGATGTTGTGGTAGAACCAAATTCAAGTAAAATATTACAATGGAATACTTTTGGAGTTGATGGAAGTAACAAAGCTAGGTTAGAAGTTTCTTCTTCTCCAACAATTGATTTTAATGGTCGAATACAGTATTTGATTCAATATCCACATGGTTGTGTGGAACAAACTACCTCTAGTGTTTTTCCTCAATTGTATTTGGGTGATGTGATGGATTTAGATAGTGGTAGAAAGGTTGAAATGCAAAAAAATATCAATGCTGGAATTCAAAAACTAGGTGGGTTCCAAAAAACAAATGGTGGATTGTCTTATTGGCCAGGTAATGGAAATGCAGACGATTGGGGAACTTCTTATGCAGGACATTTTCTTTTAGAAGCAGAGAAAAAAGGATACGTTTTACCTATTTCTTTCAAACAAAAATGGATTTCTTATCAACAAAGAGAAGCCAAAAAATGGAGATTTAATAAAAAAAATCGCAATGATTTCGCTCAAGCTTATCGTTTATACACATTAGCTTTAGCTGGTGTTCCAGATATGGGCTCTATGAATCGTTTAAGAGAAACATCTGGAATTTCAAATGAATCGAAAATAAGATTAGCAGCAACTTATGCTTTAACAGGTCAGAAAAATACAGCTTTAACTTTGTTGAATGCAATTTCTGTTGAAGATTCAAATAACAGATATTACTATTATTATGGTTCTTCAGAAAGAAATAAAGCAATGCTTTTAGAAACGTATTTGTTAGTAAATGACAATCAAAAAGCATTTGGATTAGCAACTAAAATTGCTGGTTTACTTTCTTCTAAAAATTACATGAGTACCCAAACTACAGCTTATTGTTTGTATGCAATGTCTAAATTTGCAGTTAAAAATGGAGGAAAAGGAATCAATACTTCTTATTCGAATAACGGAAAATCAGAAACTATAACTTCTACTAAATCTATTGTAGATAGAAATTTGGTTGTGAAAAACGGTTCAAATAGTGTGACTATTAAGAATAATAAAGACAACACCATTTATGTTCGTGTTTTAAACAGTGGAATTTTACCAGTTGGTGAAGAAAAAGTTATGCAAAACAATTTCTTTGGAAACATCTCATTTAAAACTAGAAATGGTAACACAATTTCTTTAAATGATATCAAACAAGGAACCGAAATTGTAGCACAAGTTGCTATCAGAAACCAGTCAAGTGATAATATTGACAATATAGCTTTATCGCAAATTATTCCGTCTGGATTTGAAATCATGAATTCTCGTTTTACAGATTTTGGAGATTTTGCTCAAAATAAAGCAGACTATATTGATATTCGCGATGATAGAACACAATTCTATTTTGGACTTCGTGCCAATGAATCTAGAACTTTTACGATTTTATTAAATGCAACTTATTTAGGAGATTATTATTTCCCTGGAATTCAATGTGAAGCTATGTATGATAATGATTATATTGTAAGAACAAAAGGACAATGGGTTAAAATTGTAAAGGATTAAAATGTGTTTCAAAAAGTAAAAAAAAGCATATTAAACAATAAAATAAAAACTACCATCATACTTGTTTTGATGGTAGTTTATTACTTTTCTTTACCTTCAAAATTATTCGAAAACAATTATGCAACAGTTATTGAAAGTAATGAAGGTCAGCTTTTAGGAGCTAAAATTGCCAAAGATGGCCAATGGCGTTTTCCGGAAAGTGATAGTATTCCAACTAAATTTAAAGAATGTATCATTGCTTTTGAAGACCAATATTTTTACCAACATTTCGGATTTAATCCAATTTCCATGTATCATGCTTTTTTGCAAAATCGAAAAGCCAATAAAGTTGTTCGTGGTGGAAGTACCTTAACGCAACAAGTAATAAGATTACATCGAAACGGAAAAAGCAGAAGCTATTTCGAAAAAATTATCGAACTCATTTTATCTACACGATTAGAGCTTAGACATTCAAAAGAGCATATTCTGCAATTATATGCGGCTCATGCACCTTTTGGGAGCAACGTTGTCGGTTTAGAAATGGCCTCTTGGAAATATTTTGGTTTGCAACCCAATCAATTGTCTTGGGCAGAAGCTGCAACTTTAGCCGTTTTACCAAATGCTCCAAGTTTAATTTATCCTGGAAAAAATCAAGAACGATTACTTAAAAAAAGAAATTTTTTACTCAAAAAACTATTTTCAAATGAAGTGATTGATAAAGAAACGTATGAATTGGCACTTCAAGAAACGCTACCTAAAAAACCCTTTAATGTACCTCAAATTGCACCTCATTTACTCGAGAAAATAGCCAAAACAAATCATGGAGAAAAAATCAAAACTACAATCAATACACATGTTCAAGAACAAGCTAATGAAATTGTAAGGCAATATTATAATTTGTACAAACAAAACCAAGTCTACAATATTTCTGTGTTAGTTGTTGAGGTAAAAAATCGAAATGTAATAGCTTATGTAGGGAATAGTCCAACGGATAAAAATCATCAAAAAGATGTGGATATTATTTCTGCTCCTAGAAGTACAGGAAGTATTTTAAAACCTTTTTTGTATGCTTCTATGTTAGATGATGGAGATATTTTGCCAAACACTTTAGTTCCTGATATTCCCACACAAATTTCAGGATATTCACCTCAAAATTATAACCTCACTTATGATGGAGCCGTTCCAGCAAGCAAAGCTTTGTCTCGCTCATTGAATATTCCAGCCGTTTTGATGCTTCAGGATTATTCTGTCAATAAGTTCTATGAGCAATTGCAAAAATTAAAATTGAAAGATGTAAACAGGCAGCCCAATAATTATGGTTTGTCTTTAATTTTAGGTGGCGCAGAATCAAACTTATGGGATTTATGCAATTCCTATGCGTATATGTCAAGTACGTTGAATCATTTTAATAAAAACAACGATGAATATAGGAAGAATGAATTAAGTAATTTAAACCTAAACTTCAACACAAAAGCAGATTTTGGAAAACCAACTCGACATAAGAATGTATTTGGAGCTGGAGCTATTTGGCAAACTTTTAATGCCATGAAAGAAGTCAATCGACCAGAAGGCAATGAAGCTTGGCGATTTTATGATTCTTCACTTGAAATTGCATGGAAAACAGGGACAAGCTTTGGAAGTAGAGATGCTTGGGCAATTGGTGTAACCAAAGAATATGTAGTTGGAGTTTGGGTAGGAAATGCAACAGGAGAAGGAAGACCATTGTTAACGGGTGTAGAAAGCGCAGCACCCATTTTATTCGATGTTTTTCATTTATTACCCAAATCTAAATGGTTTGAAACTCCTTTTAATGATTTAGAAGAAGTTGAGGTTTGTTGTGTTTCAGGATATTTAGCTCAAGAAAATTGTCCATCAAAAAAACAATGGATCCCAAAAAGAACTAACAAAACAGAAAATTGTCCTTATCATAAATTAATTCATTTAGATAAAAATGAGCAAGTAAGAGTGAATTCAATTTGTGAAAATGTAGATAATATGGTTTCAAAATCTTGGTTTATTTTACCACCAATTTTAGAATGGTATTATAAAAACAATAATCCAAATTATCAAATATTACCACCTTTTCGTTCTGATTGTATTTCAAACACAGAAGATAAGTTGATGGATTTCATTTACCCAAAAGCTAATACAAAAATTATTTTAACCAAGAATTTTCAAAGTGAGTTACAACCAGCTATTTTCAAAATTGCGCATACTCACAGAGAAATAGAATTATTTTGGTATTTAGATGGCACCTATTTAGGAAGTACAAAAACCTTTCATGAAATGCCAATTATAGCTAAAACAGGTTTTCATATTATAACTGTTGTAGATGAATTAGGCAATGAAATTAGAAGAAAAGTTGAATTTGAGCAATAAAAAAACCGCTACTCAATTAAGAATAGCGGTTTTGTTTTTTACTTGATTTGTTCACCTTTTTCATTAAAAAAGTGATATTCAAGATACGTGTAAGCATCACGAGGTATAATTTTCACCCATTTTTTATGTTCAAAAAACCATTTTGAACGTATCGATGGAAAACCTTTCTCAAGGTAAGCTGCCACAAATGGATGTGTGTTTAACACAACTTTTTTATGGACTTTAATAATTTTTTCTAGGTCAAACGCAATTTTGTCAATAATTAAAATTGGAGCTTCAATTTCCCCATTTTCATTAGGATCTTCTTCTCTTGTTTTAATATTTACTTCTGGTCTAACTCTTTGTCTAGTAATTTGAATTAATCCAAATTTACTAGGAGGCAAGATTTTATGCTTGGCCTTATCGTCACTCATTTCTTCTCTTAAGAAATCATATAACTCTTTTCTATTATCGGCACTTTGCATGTCGATAAAATCGACAACAATAATACCGCCCATATCTCTAAGACGTAATTGACGAGCAATTTCTGCTGCTGCAATTAAATTAACTTCTAGAGCAGTTCCTTCTTGAGACAGTGCTTTATTTGAACGATTTCCACTATTAACATCTACAACATGTAGTGCTTCAGTGTGTTCAATAATCAAATAAGCACCTTTACTCATTGAAACAGTTTTACCAAAAGAAGTTTTAATTTGTCTTTCAATATTATATTTTTCAAAAAGAGGTAATTCTTTAGATTGGTAGTGTTTTACGATAGACACTTTATCCGGAGCTATTTCTTGCAAATAGTCCTTGGTTTGCAAATACAATTCTTCATCATCAATTTGAATACTTGTAAAAGTATCATTAAATACATCTCTTAATATTGAAGAGGCTTTGTTTACTTCTCCTAATACTTTCGATGGATGATGAGCTGTTTGTAATCTTTTACACATTGCAGACCATTTGTCTACTAATGTTTGTAAATCTTTGTCTAATTCAGCTACTTTTTTGCCTTCGGCTACTGTTCTTACAATAACCCCAAACCCTTTTGGTTTAATAGATTTTACAAGTCGTTTTAATCGTTCTTTTTCTTCTTTTGATTCTATTTTTTGAGAAATAGAAACCCTTTCAGAAAATGGAACTAAAACCACATATCTACCTGCTAAAGAAATTTCAGAACTAATTCTGGGTCCTTTTGTAGATATAGGCTCTTTCACAACTTGTACTAATACAGACTGGTTAGCACTTAATACATCCGTGATAACACCATCTTTATTAATCTCTGTTTCAAATGGGTGGTTTTTGAGTGAATAATCTTTTAGTTTACCTGCGCTTACAAGTTTTATGAATTTCATCAAAGAAGGTAAATTAGGCCCTAAATCATGATAATGCAAAAAAGCATCTTTTTCATAACCTACGTTAACAAAGGCTGCATTTAAACCCGCAACCGGCTTTCTAATTTTAGCAATAAAAATATCACCTACTTGAAAGTTGCTCCCTTTTTCTTCTTCTTTGTGTAATTCAATTAGTTTTCCATCTTTTAATAAGGCAAAATCTACAGCTTCAGAACTTGATCGAATAATTAATTCTTTGTTCATGCAGTACATTTTTATCCTGACTATTATTGTTTTGTTTTCAAGTTAAAACTGAAAAGCATCACTTAATTGCTAGGATGGATTAACATTTTTTTACAGGCTTATACCCGATAATCAGTTTTTGCTGATTAATTTCAATGAACTTTCTAAAACAGAAAAAGTAGTATTAAACTACTTTTTCTTTTTGTGACGGTTAGCTCTCGCTCTCTTCTTACGTTTGTGAGTCGCTACCTTATGTCTTTTTCTTTTTTTACCACTTGGCATAACGTGTAGTTTTTTTGATTAATAAATAATTTTATACAGTTACTTCTGTTTTTGTTTTTACGCTTTCAACAAATACTTTTGCTGGCTTAAATGCTGGAATATTGTGCGCAGGAATTTTAATAGTTGTATTTTTTGAAATATTTCTACCCGTTTTTTCTGCTCTAGTTTTAATGATAAAACTACCAAACCCTCTTAAGTAAACATTGTCTCCTGTTTCTAATGAGTTTTTTACTTCTTCCATAAAAGACTCTACTGTTGCTTGAACATCTCCCTTTTCAAGACCTAATTTTTCAGAAATTTTCGCTACGATGTCTGCTTTCGTCATTTTTCTTTACGTATTATATATTTTGTGTACTTTTTTTGAGGTTGCAAATATACAAATTAAAAAAACAATAAATCAACCATAAATTAATTAAATTTCAAGCTAATAGTTTTAATTTTGCAATTCACTATCAAAATATGGAATTTTCTAACATCTTAATTAATTGGTATTTACAAAATAAACGGAGTCTTCCTTGGAGAGAAACTACAAATCCATATCGCATTTGGTTATCTGAAATCATTTTACAACAAACTCGAGTAGCTCAAGGATTACCTTATTATGAGGCCTTTTTAAAAAAATTTCCAAACGTAAAAACACTTGCAGAAGCCAATGAAGAAGACGTTTTAAAGCTATGGCAAGGACTTGGTTATTATTCTCGTGCTAGAAACTTACATTTCACTGCAAAACAGATAAGCAATGAATTAAATGGCGAATTTCCAAAAGAATATAAGAAGCTATTAAAACTTAAAGGAGTTGGCGAATATACTGCTGCCGCAATCGCTTCTTTTTCATATAATGAACCTGTCGCCGTTTTAGATGGAAATGTTTTTAGAGTATTATCGCGTTATTTTGGGATTGATTTAGACATTTCTCAATCTAAAACTAAAATTGAATTTCAAAAATTAGCTCAGAGTCTTTTGCCAACAAGTAGCCCTGCAAATTTTAACCAAGCTATTATGGAATTTGGAGCACTACAATGTGTTCCTAAAAAACCCAATTGTAATGAATGTGTATTAAACTCAAGTTGTTATGCCTTGCAAAGAAATGAAATCTCTAATCTCCCTTTTAAGTCTAAAAAAACAAAATTTACAAAACGTTATTTAAACTATTTAATACTTGAAGATGTAAATGGGAATATTATTGTTGAAAAAAGAGTTGAAAAAGGTATTTGGCAAAATTTATTTCAATTTCCACTATTAGAAGATTTTGAAGAAAAAAGTATAAGTACTACTTTGAAATCAATTAACAATTACGCTTTTAACAACGAAAAACCAAGTAAAATAATAGCGCTTAACAAAGAATATATAAAGCACAAACTTTCTCATCAAGACCTACATATTCGTTTTTATAAATTAAATTTTGATTGCGAATTAAATGGAGCAGAAAATATCGAAAAAATCAAACAATATCCATTTCCTATAGTATTGCATAATTTTATAGAAACAAACTTTTTATAATAGGTTCAAATGCATTATATTTGATTAAATTAAAACAGTATACGCCATGAATGGAACTTTAAACAAAGTCTTATTAATAGGACACTTAGGAGACGAAGTAAAAATGCATTATTTTGATGGAGGAAATTGCATAGGAAGATTTCCTTTAGCTACAAATGAGGTTTATATAAACAAATCTACTGGAGAAAAAATAACTTCAACAGAATGGCATAATATAGTTGTTAGAAATAAAGCCGCAGAAATTTGCGAAAAATACCTTTCTAAAGGAGATAAAATTTATATTGAAGGAAGAATAAAATCTCGTCAATGGCAAGCCGAAGATGGCTCAACAAAATATACTAATGAGATTCAAGTAATGGAATTTACCTTTCTAAATACCAAAAAAGAAACAGAATCTTCTAGCAAGCAAAATTTTAAATCAGATAATAATGAGTCAGGAAAAATGACTAATTTTGACGACAATAAAGAAAAAGACAAAAATGACGATTTGCCTTTTTAATGTTTAATTAATACCATTTGAATTGGACACAGATCCTTCCAGTTTGCTTTCAACTTTAGATGTTGAATTTACATTCAGTATAATTGCTGTTTTGTTTTTACTTATTTGCTCTGCCTTTATATCAGGCTCTGAAGTAGCTTTATTTTCTTTAACAAAAACAGATTTAGACGATCTTGCTGAAAAAGATCATAACAAAAGCACCAGTATAGAGGCTTTATTAAAAGCTCCAAAAAAATTATTAGCTACAATATTAGTTACCAATAATTTCATAAATATTGCAGTTGTAATATTATTTTCATCTTTAAGCGAAAAGCTATTTCAATCAGTGCCTGAAGGAATTATACGATTTATTTTAGAAGTTGTTGTCGTTACATTTCTAATATTACTATTTGGAGAAGTACTTCCTAAAATATATGCTAGTAGAAATAATTTATCATTTTCTAAAGTGGTTTCAACACCTTTATACGTTTTAGACAAACTGTTAACCCCAGTAACTATTCCAATGCGCAATATAACGGTGTATCTTGAAAAGAAATTTAGCGTTAAATCTAATTTTTCCATCAATCAGTTATCACAGGCATTAGAGCTTACAAATCAATCTGAAACAACAAAAGAAGAACAAAAAATATTAGAAGGAATTGTAACTTTTGGAAATACCGAAGTTAGGCAAATTATGTCTCCAAGAATCGATCTTTTTACGCTAGATATCGAAGAAAGATTTGAAGATATTATGGTAAAAATTGTTGAAAAAGGATACTCTAGAATCCCTGTATACAATGACAATATTGATCAAATTGAAGGCGTTTTATTTATTAAAGATTTAATACCTCATATTGATGCTAAAAACTTCGATTGGCAAAGCTTAATAAGAGAGCCATTTTTTGTGCCCGAAAATAAAAAACTAGACAACTTGTTAAAAGACTTTCAAGGGATGAAAAATCACCTTGCAATTGTTGTAGACGAATATGGTGGCACGTGTGGATTAGTTTCTCTAGAAGATATTTTGGAAGAAATTGTTGGGGACATTAGCGATGAATTCGATGATGAAAACATAATTTATTCTAAGATTGATGAAAAAAACTTTCTGTTTGAAGGAAAAATTAGCTTAAAAGATTTTTACAGAATTGTAGATGTAATTGAAGAAGATTTTGAACAATCAAAAGGTGAAGCAGAGACATTAGCAGGATTTATTTTGGAAATCTCTAGAAGTTTCCCAAAGAAAAACCAAAAAATAATATTTAAAAACTGCACTTTTACAATTGAAAATTTAGACTTAAAGAGAATAAAACAAATTAAAGTTACGTTAGAATAAAATGAAAATTAATTTTTTGAATAGATTATTAGTAGTTGCTTTTTCACTTTTGTTATGCTCTTGTGGCGATGAGTCTATACCAAAGCCTAATTGCCAACTACGTTTGGAATATCAAGAGGCGTCATATGAGAAATTAGCTTCAAAATGTAATTTCGAGTTTGATGTAAACACACTTTCAAAAGTTTCTATGAAAGAAAATTGCGCAATGGAAGTGAATTATCCCAAAATGAAAGCAACCCTTTATTTAACTTATAAGCCGGTAAATAATAATATTGAAAAATTATTGCGTGATGCTCAAAAACTAACTTATGAGCACGTTATTAAGGCTGATGACATTCTTGAACAGCCATTTATTAATACCAATAGTAAAGTATACGGAATGTTTTATGAAGTAGGAGGAAATGCGGCGACGAACGTACAGTTTTATGTAACTGATAGCACTAAAAACTTTATAACAGGTAGTTTGTATTTTTATGCAAAGCCAAACTTTGATTCAATTCTTCCTGCAGCAGATTACATCAAAACTGATGTTAGGAAAATAATTGAAACAATGAAATGGAAATAAAAAAACCGCAAATGCGGTTTCTTTATTTCTAAAAAACTTTGAAAAGATTAGATTGCGTCTTCTTCCTCAATTTCAGTTACTTTATAAGTATCTCCACCAGCAACAGCCTCAACTGTTTTAACAAGTGAACTTTTATTTTGTTTTGTTTCATCAAAAGAAACCGTAGCTGTTTTGTTTTCAAAATCTACTTTAGCATCAGTTACCCCATCTAACCCTGCTAATTTACTTTCTATAGCTTTTGCACAACCCATTTCACAAGTCATACCCTCAATTCCAAAACTTTCTGTTTTTAAATTCTCAACAGACACAGTAGTAGACATTGAATCTGTTTTCGTTTCTAATGGAGCGTCTTCTTTTGTATTTTGATCTTCGTTTTTACAAGCAAATAAAGCTGCTGATGCTAAAACAACAAACATAAAATTTTTTAAATTCTTCATCTTATTTTTATTTTAATTTAAATTCAAATAAATATTTAATACAAAATTAGTAAAAAATGAGGTGCTATTTAAAAATAAAGTGTGAATTTTGAATCTATAAACTATTAAAATGGAAAGTAAAAACACAAAATGGTATTTGTTATTTTTTTTAGGAGCTGTCTGGGGAAGTTCTTTTCTGTTAATGAAACTTGGCTTAAGAGGAGTCAATTCTATTCAAATGGGTAGTTTGAGAATTTTATTTGCAGCATCTTTTTTAATTTTAATAGGTTATAAACATTTACCTAAGATAC
>CAZLGK010000016.1:0-8586 GCA_964559365.1 uncultured Flavobacterium sp. | reverse complement strand
CATAAATGGAAATATATTGCTGTAACTTCGTTATTTGGAACGTTTTTACCAGTTTACTTATTTGCAATTGCTTTATCTAAAATAGACAGTTCAGTTAGTTCAATTTTAAACTCTTTAACACCTTTAATGACTTTAATAATGGGGATGCTCTTTTTTAAAATTGACTCACAAAGAAGACAAATATTTGGGGTATTAATAGGCTTTATTGGTTGTCTCTTATTGGTTTTATTTGGAAATGGAAATAATACAAGCGAAAACTATTATTATGCAATTTTAATCGTTTTAGCATCAGTATTTTATGGAATAAATGTGAACTTAATAAAAAAATACCTTTCTGATCTAAAACCTTTAACAATTAGTACAGGAAATTTTACCATTATGATTATTCCTACTTTTGTTGTTTTGGCTTTTTCTGGTTTTTTTGAAATTGTAGATCAAACATCTGTTCAAAGTTCCTTAATATATATTGCCCTATTAGGTATTATTGGTACCGGACTTTCGAATATTTTATTTTTCAAATTAATTCAAATTTCCTCACCTGTTTTTGCTTCGTCTGTGACCTATATAATTCCTGTTGTTGCAATTATGTTAGGATATTTCATAATGAAGGAAACTCTTAACTTTATTCAGGCTATTGGAGCATTTATCGTTTTAATTGGAGTTTATTTTTCGAGTAAGAAATAAAAAAAAGCGCTCAATTTCTTGAGCGCTTTTAAAATAACTATTTTCTCTTATTTAAAATCAGCATCTGTAACCCCTTCATTAATTTTAACTTCAGAAGTAATAAATTCTAATTCAACACCTACATTCATTTTTGTAATGTAAGGGAATTTAATTCCTT
Source organism: uncultured Flavobacterium sp. (assembly GCA_964559365.1). Classification (GTDB taxonomy): domain Bacteria; phylum Bacteroidota; class Bacteroidia; order Flavobacteriales; family Flavobacteriaceae; genus Flavobacterium. The sequence goes on along the minus strand of CAZLGK010000016.1, from coordinate 7,745 downwards.
TAACATCTTTATAATCTTCATAGTAAGTTGTTTGAGTCATTTTTTGACCTGCTTGTTCTAATTCTTTAGATTCAGCAACCTTTAATCCGCTTTCAACATCGTAGTAATAAGTTGTCTTACCGTTTTTAATTGCATAAGCATCTTTACCATTGATTGTTTCAATTCCAGATAATGTAACGTCTTTATTTGTAAGTAATTTTAATTCCTTAAAAGTACCCGTTTCTTCTTGCATTTGCTTTAAATCGTCACCAGAAAAGTCTTTTCTTTGACCTTGTTGCACCATGTAAGCCTCCTTATCATTAACCACTTGCTTCATCATTGTCATACCCATAGCTTTCATTTCTACGGCTAATTTATTTGAAGATGACTTAATAGACATTTCTAAAGCAGTTCCTTGAATTTCACCATTTGAAAATACCGCAATTGTTTTTACATTTTTTAACGCAGTTTCTCCACCAATAGCATCGATGTGTTTTTTGATTACTGTTTCAGCAGTCACACCTGCAGGAATTTCTTTATTTACCTCAGGTTTTTGAGTTGGATTACCAAATTTATCAAAATAGAAAATAGGAAGTTTTTTGTCTTTACTTAATTTCTCTAATGAAGGAAGAACATCTGCAGCTTTCCCTACAATAACCACTCTAGTATTACTATCTAAAAAGTATTTTTTTGCAGCATTTTGAATATCTTCTGCAGTAACAGCGTTTATGTTTTTAATGTAATTTTCATAAAAATCTGCAGGTAAACCTTGTGTTTCTTTATTTAATGCATAACGAGCAACCGTTTCTGGTTTTTCAATTTGCATTACAAAGTTACCAATGAATTTAGATTTTGCATTTTGTAAATCTTCAGCTGAAACTAATTCAGTTCTAATTCTTTTTAATTCATTAAAAATTTCAACAACAGCACTATCTGTTACAGTGTTTCTTACTGAAGCACTTGATCTAAATTTTCCAATATATTTTCCTGAAGATAATGAAGAATATGAACCGTATGTCCATCCGTGTTTCTCACGTAAGTTTAAAAACAATCTTCCTTCACCACCACCACCAAGAATTTGATTTGCTAAAATTGCAGCAAAATAATCCTTGTCAGTCATTTTTAATTTAGAAAGGTTAACTAATGAAACCTCAGACTGAACAGCATTAGGAGCGTCAACAAAGTTAATTCTACTATATTGAACATCCAAGGGATCTGAATAAATTAACTGTGGAGCAGTTGCTTTTTTCCAATCTCCAAATAAATCTTCAACTTGTTTTTTGATTGTTTTAAAATTTACATCACCAACAATTACTAAATAAGCATTTCCAGGAACATAATAAGTATTATAATTTAACTTTACGTCAGCTAAACTAACATTTTTTAATGTTTCTTCAGAAGTATACTCACCATTATAATGATTTTTACCAAACGTTAAAATGTTTTCAACTCTTCTTGCAATTGAAGTAACGCTTTTTTCATCAGCTTTTATTCCTTCAATAATCTGAGATTTCGCTTTGTCGAACTCTTCTTGAGTAAATACAGGGTTTATAACCCCATCAGACATTAATTCTAATATTCTTTTTGAATATCTAGACAAGCCTGAAGCGTATGCTCCATTTGCCGAATAATTAATATTTGCTCCTAGGAAATCTACTTCTTCGTTGAATTCATCTTTTGATATACTTTGTGTTCCACTACCTAATAATGAACTTAATAAGTCAGCAACACCTTTTTTATCTCCTTCTGCATATGGAGGATTATCAAGTCTTAAGCTATAAGTAACTCTAGGAAGTTTTGAATTTTCAACAACTAAAACTTTCAATCCGTTTTTCAACGTAAAACTTTGAGGTTTTTTGATATTAACCGTTGGTGAAGGACCTGGTTTTGGTTGATTTCTATCTTGTGCTTGCATTGTTATTGTTAAAAATAAACAGGCTGCTATATAAACTATTTTTTTCATAATAAATTTCTTAGTTTTTCGCTTTTTCTGCAGTTGGTACATAATCTAAAATCATTCTTTGATTTGATTTTAAATATTTGTTAGCTACTTCTTTAATTTCTTCTCTTGTAATTGAACGATAAATCTCAATTTCATTATTAATTAAATTAATATCTCCGTAAAGTAAGTAGTAAGTTGCTAAATTATCAGCAATCCCTTCAACACTTGCGTTGTTGTTTACATATCGGCTTTCAAATTTATTTTGTAATTTTAAATAATCTTTTTCAGAAATTAATTCTGTTTGCATTTTTAAAATCTCTTCATCAATTTCTTTTAGCATATCCTCTGTTGAGTTGCTTCCCATAGGTAATCCATAAATGAAATATAAACTGTGGTCTTCTTGACTATAATTAAAAGCCCCAACTTGTAAAGCTGTTTTGTTTTCGTCTACCATTCTTTTGTAAAGTTTTGAACTTTTACCATCAGATAAGTATGAAGAAATCATGTCTAAAACTCTAGCATCTCTTGTTTTCATAGATGGAGTTCTATAAGAAGCTACAAGCATAGGAATTTGAATGTTTGGATCTTCCCAAGAAGCTTTAAATTCTTTTGTTATTGGCTCCTCCTCTGCTTTAGTTCTAGTTACAGGAGTACCTTTTGGAATAGCAGAAAAGTATTTATTAATCCATTCTTTAGCTTGAGCTTTATCAAACTGACCAGCAACTACTAAAACTGCATTGTTAGGAATATAGAATTTTTTATTGAATGCTTGAAACTCTTCTAATGTTGCAGCATCTAAGTGCTCCATTTCTCCAATAGTAGTCCATCTATAAGGATGATTCTTAAACATATTTTGTTTAACTGCCTTAATTAAGTTTCCATAAGGCTGATTGTCTACACGTAGTCTTTTTTCTTCTTTAACTACTTCATTTTGTGTATCAACACCTATTTGATTGATTACAGGATGCATTAATCTTTCAGATTCCATCCATAAAGCTAATTCTAAATTATTAGATGGGAAAATTTCATAATAATACGTTCTGTCATCAGTAGTATTTGCGTTGTTTTGACCACCATTAGCAGTAACAATTTTAAACCACTCTCCACGCTCAATATTTTTTGTTCCTTCGAATAATAAGTGTTCGAAAAAATGAGCAAAACCAGTTCTATCTGGTTGTTCGTCTTTTGCACCTACATGATACATTACAGATGTAATAACTACAGGAGCTGAATTATCTTGATGTAAAACAACATGAAGTCCATTGTCTAAATCAAACTCTTCAAATTCTACTTTTTGCGCATTAGCAGAAGCGCTAATAAATAGAGCTGTACTTAAAGCCATTAAAGATTTTTTCATAAATTAATTATTGTTTAGTATTCTAATAATATTATAAGTAAGTCGTAAATTTAATACATATGTTACAAACCTGCGTAATTTTTTTACTTTAATAAATATTTTATAACGATATAATTGTTTGATATAATTATTGTTGTATATTTGCAAACTTGAAAAATTAACTAAATACACATTTGTTATGTATGCAATCGTAGAGATAGCAGGGCAACAATTTAAAGTAAGCAAAGACCAAAAGGTTTATGTACACCGTTTAGCAGAACAAGAAGGAGACAAAGTTTCTTTTGACAAAGTTATGTTATTAGACGACAATGGTACTGTTACCCTAGGCGCCCCAGCTATAGATGGAGCTTCAGTTGAAGCGAAAATCTTAAAACACCTTAAAGGAGACAAAGTAATTGTTTTCAAAAAGAAAAGAAGAAAAGGTTACAAAGTTAAAAATGGTCACAGACAATCTTTAACTCAAATTGTAATTGAAGGAATTCAATCTTCAGGAGCAACTAAAAAAGCTGCACCGAAGAAAGAAGCTGCTCCTAAAACAGAGGCTGCGCCAAAAGCAAAAGCATCTAAAAAAGGTGATGATTTAAAAAAGATTGAAGGAATTGGACCTAAGGCTGCTGAGGCTTTAGTTGCTGCAGGAGTTGATACTTTTGCTAAATTAGCTTCGACTAGTGTTGATTCAATTAAAGGAATTTTTGAAGCATCAACTTCAAAATTATCTCATTTAGACCCAACAACTTGGGCTCAACAAGCAACTTTAGCTGCTGAAGGCAAATGGGATGATTTACAAAAATTACAAGACGAGTTAAACGGTGGTAAAGCTGTTTAATTAATTATTAACTTAAAAACTTAAACATCATGGCTCACAAAAAAGGTGTCGGTAGTTCGAAGAATGGTAGAGAATCAGAATCGAAACGTTTAGGCGTAAAGATTTATGGTGGTCAAGCAGCTATTGCTGGAAATATCATTGTAAGACAAAGAGGTTCTAAACACAATCCAGGTGAAAATGTTTACATGGGTAAGGATCATACTTTGCATGCAAAAGTTGATGGAATTGTTCAATTCCAAAAGAAAAAAGATAATAAATCTTTTGTTTCTATTACTCCATTTGAGGCGTAATATTGACTTATGTATATATAAAAAAACCCAATCCATATGGATTGGGTTTTTTTATTGAAGATATGTTGCAAATAACCTAACCTTTATTAGACTGAATCGTATTGAACAACTGCAAGGCCTTACCATCTGTAAGCATAGAAACAAAATGACAGATATTTATTAGTCTATCATAAAGTTTAGATTTTTCTTGTTGATAACGTTCTGGTAGTAATTTCAAAACTAAATTATCGTAATTTGAAGCATTCCCGTTTGATTTATTAATATATGCTGTACAAAAAACATCTAAAAGCACGTTAATTACCTTGTAGCCAATTACTTCTTTTTCAATCACTTCTTTACTTTGGTAGACATTTTTAACGCTAATTTTTATAATATCATCCATTTGTGCTTTGTACTGACTTTTGTCCATTATAGCATATGGAAATTTACCTGAAAGAATAGCTTCTTCATTTGCCATAAAAATCTTTACTGCATCTTGAATTAAACTTCCAATAGCCAAAGCACGTAAATAACTTATTCTATCTTCTGTAGTGGTAAGTTCGTTGTATTTTTTAGAATCGATTCCGTTTTTGACTAATTTGATTAAGTATTCTAAAGCAAATTCTTCTTGAATTAATCCCAAATTAATCCCATCTTCAAAATCAATAATTGTGTAGCAAATATCATCTGCTGCTTCTACTAAATATGCTAATGGATGACGTTCAAAACCAATATCATCCCCAGATTTATTTGGAATTAAACCCAATTCTTTTGCGACTTCAGCAAAGAATTCTTTGTCTTGTTGAAAGAAACCGTATTTTTTATCGCAAATATTTTTGGTTGGTTTTTTAGGTAAACTTTCTTTTGGATATTTTGTAAAAGTTCCAAGTGTTGCATAAGAAATTCTTAATGCGCCTTCGATACCTTCACGAGAAGAAGTAAGCACTGAAAAACCATTTGCGTTTCCTTCAAAATCAATTAAATCTTGCCATTCTTTATCAGAAAGTTGGCCTTTGTACTGTTGACCGTTTCCGTTTGTAAAATATTCACCAATTGCTTTTTCACCAGAATGACCAAAAGGCGGATTTCCAATATCGTGTGCTAATGAAGCAGCCGCAACAATGGCTCCAAAATCGTTCATTTGGTAACCGTGAATTTCAGCCAAATAAGGTCTTTTTTCTAAAACTTGTTTTCCGACTAATCGCCCTAAAGAACGACCTACAACCGAAACTTCTAAACTATGCGTTAATCTTGTGTGTACAAAATCTGTTTTTGACAATGGAATAACTTGTGTTTTGTCTTGCAAGCTGCGAAAAGCTGCCGAAAATATAATTCGGTCGTAATCGACTTCAAAACCTAAACGTGTATCATCTTGTTCTTTTCTTAATCGTTTACTTGTGTCGCCTTGTCTTTTTAAAGACAAAAGTTGTTCCCATTGCATCATTTGAAGTTAGAAGTTAGAAGTTAGAAGTTAGAAACGAATCAATTACTCTTTATCGTTTGCTAAAAAGAATACTTTTGATTTTTTTGGGTATTTATCGTAACTGATATCGCTTGGGTTTTCAATTATTGACTTGATATTTACCTCATCTCCTATTTTAAAACCCGCAACTACTTGTTTGTAATCTAACAAATAAGGACCACAGAAGAAATTTCCATCTGCATCTTTCTCAATAATTCCTGTATGAACTCCTTTTTTTTCTTTTGACATGATCTTTTTATTTTATTTTTCAAATGTACGAATTGAAATGCAATTTTTATATAAAAGAAAACAGCCATCTTGTGACGGCTGTTTAATAAACTTAAATTATTTATTTTCTTAAGAACCACACATTTCACAGTCTTCTGGTCCTGCATCTTTAGCGCGAGCTAACATTGCTTTGAACTCATCTTCTGTCATTGCTCCTTCAGATGACACTGCAACCGGAATAGGTTCTGCTTTTTTATCGTTATTTAATGTAAACTTAATAGCGTCTACCGCAGCTTTGGTTCTTAGGTAGTACATTCCTGTTTTTAAGCCGCTTTTCCAAGCATAGAAATGCATAGATGTTAATTTTGCCATTGTTGCGCCTTCCATAAACAAGTTTAATGATTGCGACTGATCAATGAAATAACCTCTTTGACGAGACATATCGATAATGTCTTTCATACTTAATTCCCATACAGTTTTGTATAATTCTTTAATATCCTGTGGAATTACATCGATATTTTGAATAGAACCGTTATTACGCATGATTTCTTGTTTTAAATTGTCATTCCATAAACCAAGTTCTACTAAGTCGTATAGTAAGTGCTTGTTTACAACAATGAACTCTCCAGACAATACTCTACGTGTATAAATATTTGACGTATATGGTTCAAATGCTTCGTTATTACCTAAAATTTGAGAAGTTGAAGCGGTTGGCATAGGCGCTAATAACAATGAGTTACGCACTCCATTTGCCATTACTTCAGTTCTTAACGATTTCCAATCCCATCTTCCTGATAAATCTTCGTCTTTTATGTTCCAAAGATTGTATTGAAATTCTCCTTTAGAAATTGGCGAACCTTCAAATGTTGAATATGGTCCTTCTTCTTTTGCTAATTCCATTGAAGCAGTTACGGCAGCAAAGTAAATTGTTTCGAAAATTTCTTCGTTTAATTTCTTCGCTTCATCACTCGTAAATGGCATTCTCAACAAAATAAAGGCATCTGCTAAACCTTGAACACCTAGTCCGATAGGACGATGACGCATATTTGAGTTTTCGGCCTCTTTTACTGGGTAGTAATTTCTGTCGATTACTCTATTTAAGTTACGTGTAATTCTCTTAGTAACATCAAACAAGAATTGGTGATTAAACTTACCATCTTCTACAAACATTGGTAATGAAATAGAAGCCAAGTTACATACTGCAACCTCATCTGGTGATGTATATTCTAATATTTCAGTACATAAGTTAGATGAACGAATTGTTCCTAAATTCTTTTGATTTGATTTTCTATTTGCTGCATCTTTATACAACATGTATGGTGTTCCTGTCTCAATTTGAGATTCAAGAATTTTTTCCCACAATTCACGAGCTTTTATTGTTTTTCTACCTTTTCCAGCTTGTTCGTATGACATATACAATGCTTCAAACTCATCTCCGTACACATTATCTAAACCTGGACATTCGTTTGGACACATTAATGTCCATGTTGAATCTTCTTCAACACGTTTCATGAATAAATCACACATCCACATTGCGAAGAATAAATCACGTGCACGCATTTCTTCTTTTCCGTGATTTTTCTTTAAATCTAAGAAATCAAAAATATCAGCATGCCATGGCTCAATAGACATTGCAAAAGAACCTTTACGTTTTCCTCCACCTTGATCTACATATCTTGCTG
>CAZLGK010000015.1:0-26485 GCA_964559365.1 uncultured Flavobacterium sp. | reverse complement strand
AGCCAATTAATATGCTATCTCACTATTGGAAAATAAATGAAAGAACCACTTTAAATACTAATGTGGCTTTTCAATCAGGAACAATTGGTAATTCAAGAATTGACAATCAACTAGCAAACAATCCTGACCCAACATATTACAGAAACTTACCAAGTTATTATTTAAACACGCATGACAATGCAGGTAACTGGATTCCAAACTTTCCGCAAGCCGCAATTGCTGAACAATACTTTTTAAACAACAGTCAAATAAATTGGGAAGCAATGTATATTGCTAATCAAAATAGTGCTGATGCTGGAAAAAGTGTATATGTTTTATATGAAGACAGAACAGATGACAAATTATGGAGTGCTAATACTGTTTTAAATGCAGGTATATCAGACAATATCTCTATGAATGCCGCTATTAACTTCCAAAGATTAAAATCTCATAACCACCAAAACTTATTAGATTTAATGGGAGGTGATTATTTCTTAGATATTGATCCGTTTTTTGCTGGAAATGCTACACAATCAGATTTAAACAATCCTGATAAAGTAGTTGGAGAAGGTGATACTTATGGATATAATTACAACTTATTCGCAACTACTTTAGAAGCTTTTACTCAATTTAAATTTACTTATAATAAAGTTGATTTTTATTTAGCTCAAACATTTAAAAGATCTCAATACCAAAGAGAAGGTTTATATAGAAACGGTATCTATGCAAACAACTCATATGGTAAAGGAGATAAAATTATTTTTGAAAACTTCGGATTTAAAGGAGGGTTAACTTATAAAATTACAGGGCGTCACTTATTAGATTTTAACGCAATGTACATGACGTCTGCACCAACAATGAGAAATTCATTTTCTAATGCACGTTTAAATAACAATATTACTCCAAACTTAGAAAGCGAATCTATATCAAGTGCAGATATAAGTTATATTATTAGAGCTCCTAAATTAAAAGCAAGGTTAACAGCTTTTGCTTCTCAAATAAATAACAGTACAGAAATTTCTTTCTTCTATGCTGAAAATATTGGAGATGCAGGAGGTGATGAAGATTCATTTGTAAGTGAATTAGTTACTTCTGTTGATAAAAGAAACTTAGGTCTAGAATTAGGTTTAGAATACCAAATTACTTCAACTATTAAAGCAACTGCTGCAGCATCTTACGGACAATATATTTATTCTGACAATGCTAACTTAGTTACTAATGATGACGCAAGAACTGTTGCTGGTTTAAATCCAATAAGAGATTTTGGAACAAACTATATAAAAGACTATAAATTACCAGGTATGCCGCAACAAGCATATTCATTTGGTTTAGAATATAGAGACCCTAATTTTTGGTGGGTTGGTGCAAATATGAATTATTTAGCAGATAGTTATTTAGATGTTTCAAACATCTTAAGAACAGATAATTTTACTATTGATAGAACAACAGGTGTTTCATATCCTGGAGCTACAGAAGAAACTGTAAGAGATTTGCTAAAACAAGAAAAATTTGATAACTTTATGTTATTCAATTTAATAGGTGGGAAGTCTTGGAGAATTAGTAGTAAAAATAGAAACACTTTCGGTTTCTTTGCTTCTATAAACAACTTACTAGATGTTGAATATAAAACTGGAGGTTTTGAACAATCTAGAAAAGCAACTTTCGTAGATGCTCAACAAGATAATGTTAACGGAACACCTGCTTTTGGACCTAAATATTTTTATGGGTACGGAAGAACATATTTCGTAAACTTCTACATTAATTTCTAAAAAATATAACTATGAAAAAAATATTTAAAAATATATTTTTATTGTCTTTTGCGCTAGTTACAACAACTAGTTGCGTAAGTGATGATGATTTTGAAATTCCAACTTTAAGGCCTATAATTTATTCTGAAAACTTTGATGAGATTGATTTCAATATGGATTTTGACTATGCGGGTTGGACAAACTATGCAGAAGCAGGAAATAAAGTATGGATTGAAAGGGATTTCCGCGATGATGGTTATATTCAATTTAGTTCATTTGGAAGTGGTGATGCATCAAATATTGGTTGGGCTATTTCACCTGCTATAGATATGGATGCTTTTACTGGTGAAGTATTAACTTTTATGTCTGCAACAAACTTTGTAGATAATTCAGCTAATAAATTAGAGGTTTTTGTTTCTTCAGATTATGACGGAAGTGATGTATTAGGAGCTACTTGGGAACAAATTAATGCTACTGTAGCTGATGAAACCACAAATGATTATACTTATATTCCATCAGGAAACATTGATTTATCGAGTTATACAGGTACTTTACATATTGCATTTAAAGTTACAGGAAACGGTACTTCTTTAGACGGATTATTTCAAGTTGATAAGATTACAATTTATTCATCAAATTAATAACAAGCTATGAAAAAAATAAAACTAATTTTTGGTCTTGCTATTGCAGCTTCAATTGTAAGTTGTGTAAATAGTGATGACTATGGAACACCAGACCTATCTGGGGAATGTTTTGATTTAACAGTGACTAAAACTGTTCAAGATATTACAAGTACTTCAACTTCTACTTACCAACAGTATCTTGGTGAAGATGTAATTGAAGCTTATGTTACATCAAGTGATGAAGGTGGAAATTTTTATAAATCAATTTCATTAGTGTCTCTTGATGGTTTAGTAGGGTTTAGTATGCCAGTAGATGCATATAATTTATATACTAAATTTGAACCAGGAAGAAAGGTATTTGTAAATATGAAAGACAGATATTTTGTAACAGAATTCAATTCAACTGTAATTGGTTCTTTATACAATGGAAACACTCCTGCTGATCCCTCTGATGATGAAGTAGGAAGAATTTCTGGAGTAGAATATGAATCTATTATTACTCGTTCTTGTACAAAAACTAATGAAGATGATATCGTTAAACACTTAACTATTTCACAGGCAAAAGACAATCAATATTTAAATATGCTTATTGAGTTTGATGCGGTTCAATTCACTGAGGCTTCTTTAGGAAAAATGTATTTTGACGAATCAATTAACAATCTAGGTGGTGCAACAAATCACGAAATTACTGATGAGTTAGGAAACAAAATTATTGTTCGAGTTAGTGAATTTGCAACTTTTTCAGCTGCAATCGTTCCAAGTGAAAGTGGTAAAATAAGAGGTGTTCTAACAAAATTTGGAAGCGACTTCCAATTTATGGTAAGAACATTAAACGACATTAAATTAACTGATACTAGGTTGGATATTGATTTTTTTCCTCCTATAGTTGGGGCAAGCTTAGTGTACAATAGTTCTTTAAATGAGCCTTTTACTTCTTATAACTCATTTGACGAAAACTTTCCTGCATATATTAACGATGCGGCAATAGGAAGTAAATATTGGCAATTAAGAGAATTTGGTGGAAACAAGTATATTCAAATGTCTTCTTTTGGTGGAACTCCTGAAGCAAATAGAACTTTATTTATTGTTCCAGTTGATATGACAGGTGCTAGTACATTAGAATTTAAAACAAAGACTGGATTTAACAATGGACAAACATTGAAAGTATATTATACTACTGACTATGTTCCAGGAAGCCAAATAACAACTGCAACATTAACAGATATTACTTCAAATTTTGCAATTGATAACGGCCCTTCTTCAGGATATTCTTCAAACTTCTTAAATAGTGGTGTTTACAACATCCCTGCTGGGGTTACTGGAAACGGTTTCTTTGTTTTTGAATATATTGGTAATGGAGGATCTAGTCCTACAACTACAATGCAAATTGATGATATTATCATTAATTAATATTATATAAAAATAAAAAAACGTCCTGCAGTGCAGGACGTTTTTTTTTATAAAATAGCCCTACCTTTGTAATAGAAATAGAAAGACTATGTTAGAAAAAATAGAACACAATTTTGAGAAAACTGTAATTGTTGGTATTGTTACTCAAAACCAAGATGAGGAAAAGTTAAATGAATATCTAGATGAATTAGAATTTTTAACATACACCGCTGGGGGGGAAGTAGTAAAGCGTTTCTCTCAAAAAATGGAAAAACCAAATCCTAAAACCTTTGTTGGTACAGGGAAAATTGACGAGATAAATCATTATGTAATCGATAATGCTATTTCAACTGTTATTTTTGACGATGAATTAACCCCATCACAACAAAAAAACATTTCAAAAATTATAGATTGTAAAATCTTAGACAGAACCAATTTGATTTTAGATATCTTCGCCCAACGTGCAGAAACATCCTATGCAAGAACACAGGTTGAATTAGCGCAATGCCAATATTTATTACCAAGACTTTCTGGTATGTGGACGCATCTTGAACGTCAAAAAGGAGGAATTGGAATGCGTGGACCTGGAGAAACGGAAATTGAAACAGATAGACGTATTGTTAGAGATAGAATATCACTCTTAAAAGATAAAATTAAGGCAATAGATAAACAAATGGCCACACAACGAGGAAATCGTGGAGCTATGGTTAGAGTTGCCCTTGTAGGTTATACAAATGTTGGAAAATCAACCTTAATGAATGCAATAGGTAAAAGTGATGTTTTTGTTGAGAATAAATTATTTGCAACATTAGATACTACTGTTAGAAAAACAGTTATAAGAAACTTACCTTTTCTTTTAAGCGACACAGTTGGTTTTATTAGAAAACTTCCAACACAACTAATTGATTCTTTTAAAAGCACCCTAGATGAGGTTAGAGAGGCTGATTTATTGCTTCATGTTGTTGATATTTCTCACCCAGAATTTGAAGATCATATTGCTTCAGTAAATGCAATTTTAAAAGATATTAAAAGTGATGATAAACCTGTTATAATGGTTTTTAATAAAATTGATGCGTACAAACCTGTGTTTTTAGCCGAAGATGACTTAATGACAGAAAGAGAACCAAAGCATTATTCTCTTGATGAATGGAAGAAAACTTGGATGAACAATGTTGGAGAAAACAATGCTTTATTTATTTCAGCAACGAATAAAGAGAACTTTGAAGTTTTTAGGGAAAAAGTATATGATGCAGTTAGAGAAATTCATATCTCTCGTTTTCCTTATAATAATTTCTTATATCCTGAATATAAAGACACTATTGAAGAAAAAGAAGATTAAAAAAAAGACCTCAAAAAGAGGTCTTTTTTTTTAATACTTTATATTAGAAAATATAATTAAGCCCTAAACCGAAAACTTGTCTAATTTGAAAGGCTCCAATAGCATTGTCATCATAAATTGCCTGAAAAGAAACATTAGTAGAAAGATATTTATTAATCTTCATGACTAAATTCATTTGATAATCAATATCAACATTACCGGGTTTATCTAAATAGTTAGAATATAAATTTGCAATATTCTCCATGGTGACATTCTCCATGATAGAAAATTTATAATATGCATTTACTGCAGCACCAAATTCAAATCTAGACGTGTCTCCTTGTTCAACACCAAACGCAGAACCAAACTCAGTAAAATGTTTATGAACAAAAATTAAACGCGAAGTAGCAGGAGCAAAGTTAAATTTTAGATTGTCACTCTTTTTCCACAACATCCCTGGACCCGCTTGTAAATAAGCTGGTGAGAAAAAATGCGATATCTTAGTTCCTGAAGCTGGGTCAAAACCAGAATCCATTTGTGTTCTAAAATTAAAAAACCCAGAATAAAACCAATATCCTTTAGCTTTTTTTCCAAGTAAAGATGTAAACTCAATTCTGTCGTCAGATTTTGTAGATTCTTGACCTTTAAGTTTAGTAAGGCCATATGCTATCATAATTTTATTATCCCAAATCATATCTGGAGTCTTGTAATTAAAATCATAATTTAATCCAACATTTCCAGCCATATTAGATGTTCCTCCACCTAACCAATCATTATTAAAAGCAGATTGATTGAAAAGAAAAATAAAATTCCCTCCTCTTTTCCATCCCATATTAGTTGTATCTTTTGCTTTAGTTTCTGCAGCAGACGTTACATTAATTAACTCACCTTCGGTTTTTTGAGCAAAAATAGTTGTTGACACAAATAAAAATGCTAGTAATAATTTTTTCATTTCTTCGTTTTAAATTTTAAAAACGCGAAAGTACTTATTATAAACTAAAAAAACAAAAGACGTAAGTTTAGGATAAATTATTTACGCTTAAAAAGAGGTACTGCAGAACAAGCCTCGCCAAACATAATACTCTTTGCAAAAGGAATTAATTTTTGCATAGTTAGAACATAAACTTCATTAGGAACTTCCTTTTTAGAACAGCCTTTTAAAATAACAGGCAAACCATTATAAACAGAAAAATCTATTGACTCTAGAGATCTAGTATAAATAGAAATAATAAGATCTTTGATTGTTCCTTGAGTGGAATAAATAGAATTAGAAGATAAATGTGCAGTAATTAATGCAAAAGCCCATGCAGGTAAAATTGCATCTGAACTACAAGAAATAGCAACATATTTATTTTTAAATTGCTCCCAATTAAAACTTTTCAATTGGTCTCTAAATTCTTTTTCTTTTAAAATGAATCCTTCGAACAAAAACTGAGCAATATCAATACTACATAAATCTTCTTTTGGAAAAAAATCTTCCAAATCAAATACTTCAAGTTTACTATTTGCTACTTTATTTTCTATTAAATCCATCTTCTTAGAAAATTAAAGCATTCCAAGTTCAAGTTTAGCTTCTTCACTCATTAAATCCTTTGTCCATGGTGGATCAAATGTAATTTCAACCTCACATGACTTTACAGGGTCTAATGACTTAATTTTTTCTTCAACTTCCATTGGTAATGTTTCTGCAACAGGACAATTTGGAGAAGTAAGAGTCATTAAAACTTTTACATCATTATCCTCATTAATCATTACATCATAAATTAATCCTAATTCGTAAATGTCTACAGGAATTTCAGGGTCATAAATTCCTTTTAACACCTTTACTACGCTTTCACCTAAATTGATTGTATCGTTAAACTCTTCCATTATATTAATTTTATTGCTAACTTATTAGTTAACGTGTTTATTGCTTTGCTTGAAAAGCTAAAGCGTACATTTTTATTTGTTTAATCATAGAAACAAGACCGTTTGCACGAGTTGGTGACAAGTGTTCTTTTAAACCAATTTCATCAATAAAATCGGCGTTTGCTTCTAAAATAGCTTGTGGCGATTGATGTGAAAAAACTCTAATTAAAACAGCAATAATTCCTTTTGTTAAAATTGCATCGCTATCTGCGGTAAAAATAAGTTTTCCATCATTTTCCTCTCCATGAACCCAAACTTTTGATTGACAACCTTTAATAATGTTATCTTCAGTTTTAAATTCTTCATTTATTAAGGGTAATGTTTTACCAAGTTCAATAATATATTCATATCGTTGCATCCAGTCATCAAACATTGAAAACTCATCAACTATTTCTTCTTGTATATTTTGTATTGTCATTTATTCTTTTTCTCCTAATTCAACAATTTTATTTACCAATTCTTCAATTTCTAAAGGAGGAAACCCACCATCAAATCCATTTGCAGAATATTCAATGTCATTATTTATGAAAGTGATATTAGCATGTGGTGCTCCATCATAATATCTTTTTTCAGTAGGCCATTTTAAATCTTTAACTTTATCTAAATCTACTGCCAAAGCCAATTTCGAAATTTCACTCCAGTCTTCATCTGAAATCTCATTCATTATATTGAAACCTAAGGCATTTCTATCTCTTGAAATATATATCTTTTTATTTTCAACTTTAATTTTTATAAAAAAACCTCTAGAACTTGCAGCATAAATCATTGTTGGGACACTTGATTCTTGATTCATTTTTGAATTTTTTTGATTAACGGCCACCAAATCAGATTTATCAGTTACTTCTTTTTGAGAATTACAACTACTAATTAAGATAGAAATTATTAATATAAGTGTTTTCATAATTTTATTTTTTAAGATAGCATCATTTTTGCTTTTTTAACCGCTTCTATAAAAATATCAATTTCTTCCTTAGTGTTGTAAAAAGCAAAACTAGCCCTTATAGTTCCTGGAATATTATAATAATTCATAATGGGTTGCGCACAATGATGTCCGGTTCTAACCGCTATACCTAATTTATCGATAATCGTGCCAATGTCATAAGGGTGAATTCCATCTATATTAAACGAAATTACGGATGTTTTATTTTTACTTGTTCCGTAAATTGTTAAGCCTTCTATTTCTAATAATCTTTTGGTTCCGTAATCCAACAATTCTTTTTCATATTTAGCGATAGCATCAAAACCAATAGCATTCATATAATCAATTGCAGCTCCTAATACAATTCCGGCTGCTATATTTGGTGTACCTGCCTCAAATTTATGTGGTAATTCGGCATAAGTAGTTTTTTCGAAACTCACTTCTTTAATCATTTCACCACCACCCAAAAAAGGAGGCAACTTATTTAACCATTCTTCTTTTCCGTATAAAATTCCAACACCAGTAGGGCCGCACACTTTGTGTCCAGAAAAAACATAGAAATCACAATCTAAAGCTTGAACATCTGGACGTAAATGAGGTGTTGCTTGTGCTCCATCAATTAAAACAGCCGCTCCTACTCCATGCGCTTTTTGAATAATATATTCTACTGGATTTAGTGTTCCTAATGCATTTGAAATGTGGTTTACAGCAACAACTTTAGTTTTAGTAGATAGTAGTTTATCAAAATCAGACATTACCAACTCTCCTTCATCATTCATCGGAATAACAACTAATTTAGCTCCAGTCTTTTCACACAAAAACTGCCAAGGAACAATGTTACTATGGTGTTCTAATGCAGATACCATAACCTCATCACCTGTTTTTAACAAACACGCAAAACCATTAGCAACAAGATTGACTCCAAAAGTAGTTCCTGATGTAAAAATAATTTCGTGATTATGTTTTGCGTTAATATGTGATTGAATCGTGTTTCTAGACGCTTCATAAGCATCTGTAGCCAATTGGCTCAATGTATGAACACCACGATGAATATTAGCATTAATTTCGCTATAATATTTAGAAATAGCATCGATAACCACTTGCGGCTTTTGTGCCGTTGCACCATTATCAAAATAAACCAAAGAGTTTCCGTTCACTTTTTGTGAAAGAATTGGAAAATCGGCTCTTATTTTTTGAACATCAAACATTAAAAATCTATTTGTTTACAAATTTACAAATTGATTATTTAAAATTGGAATAAATAAAGGTTAAAATCTACTGAAAATTAGCTCAAAAAAATAAATTGCATTTTTTTTAAATACATTGGAATAAAATGTATATTTGTAAAATGTATAGCAAAGAACTAACCAAAGGAACATTATTGCCAATTATTTTAAAGTTGATCAGTGAAAACGATAAAATGTATGGCTATGAAATTACGCAAAGAGTAAAAGAACTCACTCAAGGAAAAATAGATATTTCTGAAGGTGCACTATATCCTATTCTTCATAAACTTGAGGCTGATGGTATTTTAGAAACAGAAAAAGTGTTTTTTGGTAAACGTGTACGTAAATATTATCAAATTACTGCATCAGGGAAATTAGCAATTGTGGAAATGACAGCAGAATTAAATGATTTTATTAACACATTGAATCTTATTTTTAACACTAAAACCACTACATCATGATAATTACGGATAAAAATATAGACTACATTGAAACTACTTTGTCTTTTTATGGAATTACAAATGTTGTTTTAAAAGAAGATTTGTTAGACCATATCTGTACGCATATAGAAAATTCTACTCACGAAACTTTTGAATTGGCTTATAAAGAAGCAATTGAAAAACTTGGCGGTTATGCAACTATGCAAATTATTCAAAAAGAAAAGGATGAGAGAAAATTAATACAATCATTTCTAGCAAGAAAACGAGCTTTTTACATGGTTTCTTCTTTTAACATAATGCTTTTAGCTTTAGGGTTTTTATTCAAACTAAACCAATGGCCTTATTCAAGTTTATTGTTAGCCACAGGATTTGCGCTTTTAATTTTCCTGACGATTCCATTCGCATTCTATAACAAATACAAGCGCTCTTATCAAAAAACAATTTTAACCAATAGATAATCATGACAAAATCATTTTATATACTAGGTTTTTTAACCACATTTATATTGGGAATTGGTGCAATGTTTGAATTTCTTCATTGGCCTTACAGAGGAATGATTGTGTTTGCAGGCTTTCTCCTTTTAAACTTCGGATTGATACCAACTTATTTTTATCAGAAATATAAAACTACAAAGGCATGATTAGATTAACTATAATTAGCATTTTTTTTATAAGTTCATTAGCAACTTTTGGGCAAAATATCAATTCGAAAATAGATTCTATTTTACAAAAATACGAGCAACCAAATGCACCAGGATTAGGAATTGGGATAATAAAAGATGGAAAAATAATTTATTCTAAAGGCATTGGACTAGCAACTTTGGAATACAATATAAAAAATTCAGATTCTACCGTTTTTAGCATTGCCTCAATTGCAAAACAATTTACAGCAGCTTGTGCTTGGGCGCTGATAAAAGAAAACAAACTAAGTTTAGATGATGATATTAGAACTTTTCTTCCGGAATTACCAGAGAAGAAAGACATAATTAAGATTAGACACTTACTAAATCACACTAGTGGTTTTAGAAATTATCATTCATCGATGTACTTAGCTGGCTTTGATTATGATAAAGAATATTATGATAATCAAACGGTTTATGAAATTGCATGTAAGCAGAAAAATATGACCAATTTACCGGGTGAAAAAGTGCTTTATGGAAACACTTCCTACAATTTACTTACGATAATTATTGAACGTATTTCTAATAAGAACTTACACGAATTTGCAAAGGAAAAGCTATTTATTCCTTTAGGAATGCACAATACTTTAGTTAGAACAGAGAACAACACCATTATTAAAAACAAAGCTATTGGGTATCAAAAAACAAAAGAAAGCTACTTACAAATGTCAAGAACACAAATAAGTTATGGTGCTGGAAGCATGGGCTCAACTATAAAAGATATGGCATTGTGGATTAATATGCTAAATGGAGATAACGCAGAATTCATTGAATTATCACGCTTTCTAACTACTTTAGAAACACTTCCGTCTGGCGAAAAAGCAAAATATGCTCGTGGTGTAATGGTTGATGATTATAAAGGTTTAAAAACTGTTAGTCATAGTGGATATGGCTGGGGAGGTCAATCGCAATTAATAACAATTCCAGAAAAAAAATTAGGCGTAATACTAATGACCAATTTAGAATCTATTAATCCAACGCCTATTTCTTACGACATATTAGATCTTTTTATTCCTAAAATAAAAGCGAAAAAAGAAATAGCAAGAAAGAATTTTAAAGTAAAATCAAAAGACATTAAGCTTTTCGCTGGGCAATACAAAGAAATTAACAGCGACATGAAAATGGAAATTCTATTTGAAAATGACACATTAAAATCTAAAGGCGCAAGAGCAAAAAACCCCATTGCTTTAAAAGGTTTTGAAAAAAATAAATTCCACAGGATAAATAGTGAAAGTGTTAAATATGATTTTACTAAAACTGAAAATCATGATTTAGTCATCTCGTTTGGAGGAACACCTTTTTATTTTAAAAGAGCCGTTTTTGTTGACTCTGAATCAGTTAACACAAAAGAGTTTGTTGGAAAATTTTATTCCAATGAGTTGGATGTAAATTACAACTTTTACGAAAAAGATGGAGTTTTACATTTGTCTTACAGAAACCATGATAACATTCCATTATCAACCGTTCAAAAAGATGAATTTGGTAATAATGATAGAACATTATATCACTTTACTCGAAATGATAAAAATGAGATTTCTGGAATGCTATTATCATGTGATGGCACTGTAAAAGAAATCGAGTTCATTAAGAACTAATAACTTCTACCAGCTCCTCCTCCACTAAAACCACCTCCGCCAAAAGGCATATCGCTCTGGTTTGGAGCTGGAGCATTTGGTACTTGGGCAGAAACAATTAGTGCTTGCGCATTTTTTAACAAACTAGAATCTGAGCCTCTATCGGGTTTAAAAGTCAATCCGGTTTCACAAAACTGTAGGCGTTTAATACTTAAATAGGCTACAACAAACAAAACAATTCCTCCAATTACTAACGCAACTTCTATTGGCAATAATTGATGGTAAAAACGAATCGTAAATATCGAATAAGCAAAGGCTAAAATTCCAACAAAAAGAATGATTCTATCTTTTTTAAACAATGAATAACCAATATAAGAAGCAGGAATAATGAAAGTTGTAGCATAAAATATAAAAGCCAACGGAATATCTTCTCCGGGCAATACCTCAACATTCAGTAATGTTGCCGACAATTCTCTAACGACCATATAATTTAATGAAAAATAACCTAAAACAAGGCTGAATATTTTTAGATTTTGAAGTGCAAATTCGTAAAAATAAAAATCATCAATTGAATTTAATTTTAAATAGATACTGTACAATAAAACGGCAATGAAAAAAGCAATGAAAGACAATAATGCTTTTGGTATAAACGAATGCTCGGTAATTGACAAGAAAATAAATGCCATTAAGCCAATACAACTTACAAACATAGAAAGTGCATTTACATATCGAATACAAAATAGTGCGCCAAACACAAACATGGTTAAATAAACTGCTAGAAACGACTCAAACAAAATACCTACCCCAATATAAAGTGCCAATTGTGAACAAACAATAAACGCATCATCTAATCCGTGTTTAAAATAGTTTTTATGCACTAAAATTTCAAGAACAATTATTCCAACACCAAAATAAAAAAAAGGAACAATTTGGTAATTTGAATCTAATAAAGGAATAAAAAGTAATGAAATAGAACCTACAATTGATGAAAACAAAAAGCAACCCAATAAGAAAAATCCAAATCGGACTAATAAATTAGGGTTTGTGTCTAAAGAAACCAACTTAGAAGTAACTTCATTAAGTTGTTCTTTAGAGATAAATTTTTGTATAAACAATGATTTTGCGTTTGATATCATTGCTTCATTTTCTAATAAATCTTTATGATATGCTTGCATGTTTTTCTTTATTAAATTTTTTGACCAAACTTATGAACACAACAATACTTCCAATAAAATAAAAAGGAGAAATCATTATTATAAACTCAATTAAAAATGAATTATCAAAAACCTTACTTAAAAGTGTATTAAGTCCAATGAACCCGTATAAAAGGGTAAAAACAAAAAACGAAGTAGCAAAATAAGTGTAACTCAATTTATAAAAATAATAGATAAAACATAAAAATATAGGTAAGAACAAATACCATTGTTCTTGGAACAATCCAGACAAACAACAAATGCCTATTAAATGTTGTGCAAATGTGTAAAATACAAAGTAAAAGTGTTTTTTAAGACCTGCTTTTTCAGAGTAAATAGTCCAAACCACAAGCATAACCCCTAATACAATTCCCGAAAACAATAACACAGGGTTAGACATAAATTCATTTTCAAAAACCTTTTGGGGCGTTAATGTAATTCCAATAAAAGTAGTAAGCGCTGTTAGTGCGATAGACAAAACCATTCTGCTGTCAAAATAATACGCAATTAAAAAGCAAATTAAAGCCGAAGAAAGAGAAACCCATTTATAATCCAATCCAAAAACAGCATTTTGAAATTGAATATAGCCCAGAAAAACACAAGACAAAATACTTCCGGTTAATATTACATAGTCGTAAATCGGATTGTTAAATTTGGTTTCCAATTTACTAAAAGTTGGAGCCTTTTTAAAGCCAAAATAAAAGCATAGAGCTGTCAGTAATAAAACAAATGCTAAAATGGCAATGTGACCAATACTATCAATATTTTGATAGACCAAAACACCTATTCCAGAAGTAAAAAGCAAAACAGAAGCATACATTAAGAACAATAACTCGGTATTTAAAGAAAAAATATTCTTTGCTTTATATTCTTTAAAGTCTTCAAATTGTTCTTTGGAAATAAAATCCTTCTCAAATAATTTTGAAGTCAGAAAACTGGTTTTGTTTATCATAAAAAGTATGGATTATTATCAAAAATACTAAAAGTTTATGGATTATGTTTTTAAAAACAAAAAACCGCTCAAAAAGCGGTTTCTAGATTTTTATGCGATTATATTCTTATAGGTCAAAACCTAAGTTTACTCCAAGCTTAGTCGCTATAATTTTAGTAATACGTTGTTTTAATTCAGGTATTTTAATGCTTTCAATTACTTCATTAGAAAAAGCATACATTAATAAGGCACGTGCTTCTTTTTTAGGAATTCCGCGTTGTTGCATATAAAACATTGCGCTTTCGTCCAATTGACCAATGGTACAACCGTGAGAACACTTAACATCATCTGCAAAAATCTCTAATTGTGGCTTTGCATTAATTGTTGCTTTATCACTTAGAAGGATATTGTTGTTTTGCTGAAATGCATTTGTTTTTTGCGCTTCTTTTTCAACAAATATTTTTCCGTTAAAAACACCATTTGAACTATCACTCAATATGGTTTTATAATTTTGGTGACTTTCGCAATTTGGAGTTGCGTGTTCTACTAAAGTATAGTGATCAACATGTTGTTTATCGCCAATAATTGTAATTCCCTTTAAAGTTGAGTCAATTCGCTCACCTTGATGATAAAAGTTTAAATTATTACGTGTAATATTTCCTCCAAATGAAAAAGTATGTACCGCTACTCTACTTTCTTGCTTTTGAGCAATGTAAGTATTGTCAATTAAATTGGCGGTTTGTACGTCGTTTTGAATTTTATAATAATCTACAATAGCTCTTTTTTGAGCAAATATTTCGGTAACTGAATTCGTTAAAACAGGATTGCTATTCAAACTTTGATGACGCTCAATAATTTGAACGTGAGCATTCTCTCCTACAATTACTAAGTTTCTTGGCTGAACCATTAAAGCAGCTTCATTTCCTGTTGAAAAGTAAATAATTTCAATTGGTTTTTCTACTACTTTACTTTTTGGAACATTTATATAAGCACCTTCTTTTGCAAATGCGGTGTTTAAAGTTGTTAAACTTTCGTCTTTGCTGGCAATGTTATTGAAATACTCATCAATAACCATTTTATATTTTGGCTTATTTAAAGCAGAGGACATTAAACAAACGTCCAATCCATCATGTGTAGTTGAAGATAAAAAAGATGAAAAAAGGCCGTCAACAAATACTACTTTATAAGTATCAACGTCATGTAAAAAATATTTTTTTACCTCAGCAAATTCAATTGCATTTTCCTTTTTTGGGAACACTGAAAAATCATTCTTTAAAATTGCATTTAAAGAGGTGTATTTCCAAGCTTCCTCTTTTTTAGAAGGAAAGCCTTTGTCTTCGAAGTTTTTTATAGCTGCAGATCGTACATCATGTAATGATGAAGAAGTATCTATTTTTTCTTCAAACGCCATGAAAGACGATATTAATTTTTCTTTTAATTCCATTTTATTTTTGTCTTTAGACTTTCTGACTTTAAACTAATTCAGCTTTAATCCAGTCGTATCCTCTTTCTTCTAACTCTAGAGCTAGTTCTTTTCCACCTGACTTAACTATTTTCCCATCCATTAATACATGAACAAAATCAGGAACGATGTAATCTAAAAGTCTTTGATAGTGTGTAATGACAACAACTGCATTGTCCTTACTTTTTAATTTATTTACTCCATTTGCAACAATTCTTAAAGCATCGATATCTAAGCCAGAATCGGTCTCATCTAATATGGCTAATTTTGGTTCAAGCATTGCCATTTGGAAAATTTCGTTACGTTTTTTTTCACCTCCAGAAAACCCTTCATTTAAAGAACGTGATAAAAACTTACGGTCAATTTCTAATAATTCAGATTTTTCACGAATTAACTTCAACATTTCGTTTGCAGGCATGTCTTCTTGTCCTTTTGCTTTACGAGTTTCGTTAATAGCAGTTTTAATAAAATTAGTAACCGAAACTCCTGGAATTTCCACTGGATATTGAAACGACAAGAAAACACCTTTATGTGCTCTTTCTTCTGGAGCTAATTCTGAAATATCTTCTCCTTCTAATTCAATTGACCCTTCTGAAACTTCATAGTTTTCGTTTCCAGCAATAATTGAAGATAATGTAGATTTACCAGCGCCATTTGGGCCCATAATTGCATGTACTTCTCCTGCTTTAACTTTAAGGTTAATTCCTTTTAATATTTCTTTATCTTCTACTGAAGCGTGTAAATTTTTTATTGATAACATTTTATGAATGTGTTTTTATTCTTAATTATTTTAATTAACCTACCGAACCTTCTAACGAAATTTCTAATAATTTTTGAGCTTCAACAGCAAACTCCATTGGTAATTTGTTTAATACCTCTTTACTAAAACCATTTACAATTAAAGCAATGGCTTTTTCAGTTGGAATACCACGTTGATTACAATAAAAAACTTGGTCTTCACCAATTTTTGATGTGGTAGCTTCGTGTTCTATTTTTGCTGTTGTATTTTTACTTTCAATATAAGGAAATGTATGTGCGCCGCAATTATTTCCCATTAATAAAGAGTCACATTGTGAAAAATTACGTGCATTTTCTGCTCTTGAAGATATTTGCACTAAACCTCTGTAACTATTCTGTGATTTTCCTGCCGAAATACCTTTTGAAATAATGGTTGACTTAGTGTTTTTACCTAAGTGAATCATTTTTGTACCCGTATCTGCTTGTTGGAAATTATTAGTTACTGCAATTGAATAAAATTCTCCAACTGAATTATCTCCTTTTAATACACATGAAGGATATTTCCATGTTACTGCTGAACCAGTTTCAACTTGCGTCCAAGAAATTTTTGCATTTTTCTCACACAAACCTCTTTTCGTTACAAAATTATAAACACCACCTTTTCCTTCTTTATTTCCAGGAAACCAGTTTTGAACTGTAGAATATTTTATTTCCGCGTCATCTAATGCAATTAATTCAACAACAGCTGCATGTAATTGATTTTCATCGCGACTTGGAGCCGTACATCCTTCTAAATAAGAAACATAACTTCCCTCGTCAGCGATAACAAGTGTTCTTTCAAACTGACCTGTTCCTGCCTGATTAATTCTAAAATAGGTAGAAAGTTCCATTGGACATCTAACTCCTTTTGGAATATAGCAGAAACTTCCATCAGAGAAAACGGCAGAGTTTAAAGCGGCATAGAAATTATCTGTTGTTGGAACAACACTTCCTAAATATTTACGAACCAATTCTGGATGCTCCTTAATTGCTTCTGAAATACTCATGAAAATAATTCCTTTTTCTCCTAACGTTTTTTTGAAAGTTGTAGCTACAGAAACCGAGTCAACAACAATGTCCATTGCAACGTTATTCATTTTTTTCTGCTCATCTACAGAAATTCCAAGCTTTTTATACATTTCTAATAACTCAGGATCCACATCGTCTAAAGTTTTATTAGGATCTACTTTTTTAGGGGCAGAATAGTACGAAATTGCTTGAAAATCTGGTTTTTCATAATGAACATTTGCCCATTCTGGCTCTACCATTTCTTTCCAAACTCTAAAAGCTTCTAATCTCCATTCTGTCATCCATTCTGGCTCTTCTTTCTTTAAAGATATAGCTCTGACGATTTCTTCGTTTAGACCAATAGGAAAGGTCTCTGAATCCAATTCAGTGTAGAATCCGTATTCATATTCTTTATTTTCTAATTCGACTTTTAAGTCGTCTTCGGTATATTTTGACATTTCTTTGTTTTAAAGTGAAAAACTTTCCCCACAACCACAAGTTCTTTGTGCGTTTGGGTTATTAAATACAAATCCTTTTCCGTTTAATCCGCCTGAAAACTCTAAAATTGTTCCTGCTAGATAAAGAAAACTTTTCTTTTCAACAGCAATTTTAACTCCATTATCTTCAAAAACTTTATCATTTTCTCCTAATTCTTTGTCAAACTTTAAATCGTATGACAAACCAGAACAGCCGCCACTTTTTACGCCAACTCTTACGTAATCTTTAGCTGCATCAAAACCGTCATCCTGCATCATTGCTACGATTTTTTTACTTGCATCGTCTGAAACTTTAATCATCTCTTATTTTGATTTTGTCTAAATTAATGGCAAATATAAGGCATAATATACTTTTTCCCTCAAAGAATAACATTTTTATAACTTATGGCTCAATAGTTTTACTTTATACCTAAATAGATGTTTATAAATTCTGAAATTTTCGTATTTTGCATCCAAATTAACAACATGAATTTATATCCAATTGAAGCAGGAAATTTTAAATTAGATGGCGGAGCAATGTTTGGAGTGGTTCCAAAAACTATATGGAACAGAACAAACCCTGCAGACAACAATAATTTAATAGACATAGCGGCTCGCTGTTTACTAATAGAAGACGGTAATCGATTAATTTTAATCGATAATGGAATGGGAAACAAACAGTCTGAAAAATTTTTTGGATATTATTACCAATGGGGAGAATTCAGTATAGATAAGTCTTTGAAAAACGCTGGTTTTCATAGGGATGACATTACTGATGTTTTTATGACACATCTTCATTTTGACCATTGTGGAGGAAGTGTAATTTGGAATAAAGACAAGACAGGTTATGAAGTAGCATTTAAAAATGCTAAATTTTGGACTAACGAAAATCATTGGAAATGGGCAACTGAACCAAACGCAAGAGAAAAAGCTTCTTTTTTACGTGAAAATATTATTCCAATGCAGGAAAGCGGACAATTAAATTTTATTGAAAGACCTGATGGAAACTTCGGTTTTTCAAATGAATTAAACTTTGATGTCTTTTATGCTGACGGTCACACCGAAAAACAAATGTTACCTCATATAAATTATAGAGGTAAAACCATTGTTTTTTGTGCAGATATGTTACCAACAGCTGGACACATCCCAATTCCTTATGTAACGGGTTATGATACAAGGCCATTATTATCAATGGATGAAAAAGAATTTTTTTTAAAGGCTGCAGCTGATAACGGCTATTATTTATGGTTAGAGCATGATGCACACAATCAAATAATAACAGTACAAAATACCGAAAAAGGAGTGCGATTAAAAGATGTTTTTAGCTGTGATGAAATCTTAAAATAAAGTTAAGTATATCTGTTTTGTAACAAATTAAGCAGATTTTTGACCTATATAAAATTTATAACCATAAAATTATACAAATGAGAATGATTAAACCTTTGTACTTAACAGCAGCATTAGCTTTTGCTTTAGCTAGTTGTGGTGGTGCTAAAACTATGGTTTCTACTCCTGTAGAAAACATTGACAATTTACCATTAAAAATAACTCCATTAGCAGAAAAAGACCTTAAAAGATGGAGCCATTTAGATTTAGTGAAAGATACTGTTCCTGGAATGAGTGTTGATAAGGCTTATGCTGAATTATTAAAAGGAAAAAAGGGAACAACTGTAATTGTAGGTATTGTAGATTCTGGTGTAGATATTAGACATGAAGACTTACAAGGAGTTATTTGGAATAACCCAAAAGAAATAGCAAACAATGGTAAAGATGATGACAACAATGGTTACATTGATGATATGCATGGTTGGAATTTCTTAGGAGATAGTAATGACGAGCAGTTAGAGATGACTCGTATCGTTAAAAAAGGACCTGGAACTCCTAATTATGAAAAAGCTAAAGCGCAATTAGATGAAGAATTAGCTGGTATCATGCAAACAAAACAGCAAATTGACATGATTGTTAATGCTGACAAAGCCATAAAAGCTCATTTGAAAAAAGATAATTTCAATTTAGATGATGTTAAAGGAATGGAAACTACAGATGAAACACTTCTTCAATACAAAGGAATGTTTACACAAATCCTTTCTGGACAATCTAAAGAAGCTTTCGATAAAAGAATTCAAAGTGGCGTTGATTATGTATATGGTCAATTAAACTACAACTTAAATGTTGATTTTGATGGTCGTTCTATTGTTGGAGACAATCCAAATGATATAAACGATACAAAGTATGGTAATAACAACGTAATTGGACCTGTTGCTAAAGATGCTAAACATGGTACTCACGTAGCTGGAATTGTTGCTCAAGTAAGAGGAAATGGTAAAGGTGGAGACGGTGTTGCTACAAATGTAAAAATTATGGCTGTGAGAGCTGTTCCAAATGGAGATGAATATGACAAAGACATCGCTTTAGGTATTCGTTATGCAGTTGATAACGGAGCAAAAGTAATTAATGGTTCATTTGGAAAATATTATTCTCCAAATAAGGAATGGGTTATAGACGCTTTAAAATATGCTGCTGAAAAAGATGTATTGGTAATATTTGCTGCTGGTAATGACTCAAAAGATTTAGATGTTGAAAACAAATATCCTTCAGATTCTTACGATGGTGCTCCAGAAGTTTCTAACAATGTATTAATTATCGGTGCTTTAGCTCCAGAATATGGCTCTAAAATGGCTGCAAGTTTTTCTAACTACGGAAAGAAAAATGTAGATATTTATGCTCCAGGAGTTCAAATTTATGCTACTACTCCAGATCAAACGTATGAATATTTACAAGGAACTTCAATGGCTTCGCCAAACGTTGCTGGTGTTGCTGCAATGATTCGTTCTTACTATCCAAAATTAAGTGCTTCACAAGTGAAACAAATTATTATGGAAAGTGGTACTCCTTTAAAAAACACAGTTACTGTTGGAGAAGACAAACACAAAGTAAACTTTGCTGATGCTTCTAAAACAGGTAGAATTGTTAATGCCTACAATGCATTATTAATGGCTGAAAAAATGTCGAAATAATAAAATTCAATATTTAAAATTCAAAACCACAAAGCCATTTTAAAAAATGACTTTGTGGTTTTTTTAAACTTATTCTTATGAAAAAAATCTTTATTTTATCTCTTTTTACATATTTAGGATTTGCTCAAAACAACCCTAATCCAGGTTATTGGCAACAACATGCTGATTATAAAATGGATGTGAAAATGGATGTGAAAAACTATCAATACAGTGGAAGTCAGGAATTAGTTTACACCAACAATTCTTCGGACACTTTAAACAGGGTTTTCTATCATTTATACAACAATGCCTTTCAGCCAGGAAGTGAAATGGATATGCGATTACAAACAATTGCTGATCCAGATAAAAGAATGGTAAGATCATTCAAGCAAGGTGGAAAAGAAGTAAAAGAAAGCAGAATCAGCACTTTAAAGCCAAATGAAATAGGGTTTTTAAATATTAAAAATTTTAAACAAAATGGTGCAGTTGCTAAAACAAAAGTTGTAGGAACTGTTTTAGAAGTAACATTAAACGAGCCGATACTTCCTAAACAAAAAACCACTTTTACTCTTGATTTTGAAGGGCAAGTTCCTTTACAAGTTAGAAGGTCTGGAAGAAATTCTGAGGAAGGAGTTGCGCTTTCTATGACGCAATGGTATCCAAAATTAGCCGAATATGATTTTGAAGGTTGGCATGCAGATCCATACATTGGAAGAGAGTTTCATGGTGTTTGGGGTAATTTTGATGTAAAGCTAACAATTGATAAAGACTACACAGTTGGTGGTACTGGCTATTTACAAAACAAAAATGAAATAGGTCATGGCTATCAAGATAAAGGAGTTGAAGTAAAACATTCTAAAAGAACAAAAACATTAACTTGGCACTTTGTTGCACCTAATGTACATGATTTTACATGGGCTGCAGACAATGAATATGTTCATGATATGATTTTAGGTCCTAATAATGTTGAGCTACATTTCTTATATAAAAACAAAGCTGAAAATTTAGAAAACTGGAAAAAACTTCAACCTAAAACAGCTGAATTGTTAGACTTTTTTAATAAAAATATAGGAGAATATCCATACAAACAATATTCAGTTATTCAAGGTGGAGATGGTGGAATGGAATATGGAATGTGTACATTAATTACGGGAAACAGAAGCTTTGGAAGTTTAGTTGGAGTTACAGCTCATGAATTTGCACATTCATGGTTTCAGTTTGTTTTAGCTACTAATGAATCTAAACATGAGTGGATGGACGAAGGGTTTACTTCATTTATTTCAGATTTAGCAATGGAAACCGTTTTACCTGGAAAAGAAAAAGTAGATAATCCTTTTGAAGGAGCTTATAACGGATATCGTTATTTAGTAAAAAGTGGAAAAGAACAACCATTATCAACTCACGCAGATAGATATGACATAAATATGGCATATGGAATTTCGGCATATAGTAAAGGAGAGGTGTTTTTAGCACAACTAGGTTACGTTATTGGAACTGAAAACCTAATGAAAACGCTAAAACGTTATTATGCTGACTACAAACTAACACACCCAACACCAAATGACATTAAACGCTCTGCCGAAAAAGTATCTGGTGCAAATTTAGATTGGTATTTAGTAGACTGGACACAAACTACCAACACAATTGATTATGCAATAAAAGAAGTAGCTGATGCTGATAAAAGCACAAAAGTTACATTGGAAAGAATAGGAAGAATGCCAATGCCTATTGACCTTCTTGTGGTATATGAAGACGGAACAAAAGAATTATTTTATATTCCTAATACTCTAATGCGTTGGGAAAAACCAAATTCATATTCAATTAACAGAACTGTTTTGAAAGGATGGGACTGGTCAAGTCCAACGTTTAGTTTCGAAATACAAAAAGCAAAAACGTCAATAAAGGCAATAGTAATTGATCCAAGCGGATTAATGGCTGATGTGGACTTAACAAACAATGTTTTTGAGAAAAATTAATTAATTAAAAAAGCGTCTTATTAATAAGACGCTTTTTTATCTTTGCCCCATGGCATATACTTATTCTAAAAACGAAAAGTTAAAAAGTAAAAAAACAATTGAACTTCTTTTTTCAGAAGGGCAATCTGTTTCTAAATATCCATTACGTTTAGTGTATGTTGAAAATTCAATAGAAAGCGAAGAACTAATTAAGTTTGGCGTTTCGGTTTCTAAAAAATACTTCAAGAATGCGGTCGATAGAAATTATCTAAAAAGAGTTCTTAGAGAATGTTATCGATTGAATAAAAAAATACTGTCAGCAAACATCAATAAACCTATGGCAATGATGTTTTTCTATCAATCAAAAGAGGTGCTTTCTTACCAAGAAATCAACGATAAAACCATTCAACTTTTTGAAAAATTTTCTGAAAAAATAAAAGAATAATCGTTTTTGGTTTAATTTTTGACGTATTATAATTAAATTCGTCAAATAAACTTATCTAAATAAAAAATGAAAGCTTTTCTTCAGAAAAAAATATTGTTTCCTTTATTGGCTATAGCTTTTCTATTTGTTGGAGTAAGTTTTAAAAACGATTTTTTTGAAATTGCCAAACAAATTGAAATCTTCAACAATTTATTTAAAACAGTAAACCAAAACTATGTAGATGAAACCAATCCGGGTGAATTAATGGACAACGCCATTAAAAACATGCTGATTGAATTAGATCCATATACAGTGTTTTTCAATGAACAAGATGTTTTAAAATTCAAAATAAATACAACCGGAGAATACACTGGAATTGGTGCAATGGTGCGTCGAAAAAATGGAAGAGTATTTATCAAAGAAATTTACAGGGGATTTCCTGCTGACAAAGCAGGCTTAAAAGCTGGAGATGAAATCATACAAATTGGCGATGTTAATCTTAAAGAATATAAAGAAGATGCTTCACAACTATTAAGAGGAGCAAAAAATACAAAAGTAAATTTACAAATACTCCGTCAAGATAAAGAACAGGCAATCACAATTGTTTTAGACGAAGTAGATATTAAAGCAGTGCCTTATTTTTCTTTAATTGACAATTCTACAGGGTATATTGTTTTAAATAAATTTACTGAAACCGCAAGTAAAGAAACAAAAGCTGCTCTTCTAGACTTAAAAAGCAAAGGAGCTACAAAAATTATTTTAGATTTAAGAGAAAATCCAGGCGGTTTATTACACGAAGCAGTAAATATCTGTAACTTATTTGTTCCAAAAAATGAAGTAATTGTTACGACAAAGTCGAAAAACGCAAAACACAATAATACTTACAAAACAAATTACGAACCTGTAGATTTAGAAATTCCATTAACCATTTTAGTCGATGGAAAAAGTGCTTCGGCTTCAGAAATTGTTGCTGGCGCTTTACAAGATTTAGACAGGGCTGTAATTGTGGGTAATAGAAGTTTTGGAAAAGGATTAGTACAAAGACCATTAAACCTTCCTTATGGAACACAAGTAAAAGTAACTATTTCAAGATATTTTACACCTTCTGGAAGATGCATACAAGCATTAGATTATACTAGAAAAGACACTAACGGAAAAGCAACAAAAATAAAGCAAACAGAATTTAATGCTTTTCAAACAAAAGGCGGAAGAACAGTTTATGATGGTGGTGGAATTTTACCCGATGTTATTGTTGAAGAAACAAAGCTAAGTGCCGTTACTGAAGATTTAATTAAAAACGACGCTATTTTTGATTTTGCAACGCAATTATACTACACATATCTAAACGATGGTTTGCCAAAAAACATAAGTGACGCAGACTTTGATGCGTTTAAAGCGTTTTTAAAACAAGACAAATACAGTTTGACCACAGAAACTGGTTTGGCCTTAAAAAAGGTTTTAGAAACGGCTAAAAAAGAAAAAATAGATAGCGGAATAACTAAAGAATATGACCTTTTACAAACCGCAATTGACAAAAGCATGAATGAAGAAATTATTGCTCATAAAAAAGAAATTACTAAATTGCTTTATGATGAATTGATTATTCGTTTTCAATATCGTGATGGTTTATACCAAAATTATTCACAAAACAATGCTGAAATCAATAAAGCAAAAAGCATTTTAAACAACGAAACGGAATATAAAAAATTATTACAAAAATAGTATGCGTAAAATATTAACATCTCTATTAAGTTTGTTTTTTCTTGTTTCTTTTGCACAAGAAGAAGAAGTACACTCAATTTATTTTCAATTTGATAAATACAATTTAAAAGACGAACAAGCTGACGCTGTGGTTAAATTTGTTCAAAAGATTGACACCTCAAATGTTGAAACAATCGAAATTTTTGGTTATTGTGATGATAGAGGTAAAGATGCTTATAATTTCGATTTATCTACCAAAAGAGCTAATACAGTTAAAGATAAATTAGTAAGTAAAGGTATAAAAAGTAAAATTATTATAACCCTTGAAGGGAAAGGTAAAATTTTAATTGACGACGATTTAGAAACTAATATTCCAGAAGCCCGTTCTAAAAACAGAAGAGTCGATGTAGTGGTAAACTATAAGCCTGTAATTATTGAAGATTTAAGAATTCCTGGAGTTTATAGCACCATTCCTAAAAATCCAGTTGTAGGAGATAGAATATATCTAGACAAACTCTTATTTGAAAGAGGAAGCAGTAAACTTTCATTTAAAGCAAAACAAGAATTAGAGCGTGTAGCTAAGTTATTGTATCGTTATAAAAATATTGAATTTGAAATTCAAGGACATGTTTGTTGTACGCCATCTTTCCATAAAGAAGCAATTGATAGAGATACTAAAAAAAGAGCTTTGTCTACTAATAGAGCTTATGCTGTTTATAAATACTTAGGTTTTAGAAAAATAAACAAAAAGAGAATGACTTATAAAGGTTATGGAAATACACAACCACTTGGTAAAGGTTCTTTATTAGACCGTAGAGTAGAGCTGGTAATTACTAAGATTTAAGGAAAAGTAGTGATTATGCAATAGTTGGCAGTCATTGTAAAGACCGAAAATAATTAGATAAAATGAGAAATATAAAACTATTACTGATAGCATTTTTAGTAACAATTCTAATTCCAAACTCATCTATTGCTTGTTCG
This sequence comes from uncultured Flavobacterium sp., assembly GCA_964559365.1. Classification (GTDB taxonomy): domain Bacteria; phylum Bacteroidota; class Bacteroidia; order Flavobacteriales; family Flavobacteriaceae; genus Flavobacterium. Next base: position 778 of record CAZLGK010000015.1, on the reverse strand, counting down.
GTACTATACTATATTGATACAACAACTGGAAAAATTTATGCGGTCAATAGTGAAGACTATTGGTTGGATGTTGATGCATATATCCAAATTGAACCTAAATCAAAAAATAATTTTGCCAGATTGTGGTATGGTTGGGACAATTTTGCCCAAGGTGGAATCAACGAAAAAGGACTTTTTTTTGATGCTGCTGTAACACCTGAACAAGAAAGAATAAAGGGTTACGGAAACCCAAAAAACAATTTGGGAGACAAAATCTTATCCAACTGTTCTACAGTGGAAGATGCATTGATATTTTTGGAAAAAGAAAAAATAGCATTGAACAAGAGCCATATGATGCTTGGTGATAAAACAGGAAAAGCTGTTGTAATCGAGTGGGTAAATGGAGAAAGAAAACTTCATTGGATTGAGAACAATAAACTAATAATGACTAATTATCTTTTATCCGAGCCAGAAGCAGGAAATTTTCCTTGTTACCGCTATAAAAGTATCGAAGAAAAAATTTCTGAAATAGAGAAAAGTGGAGAAGAAATTAACCTATTGAAAGTTGGAAATACTTTTGGACAGGCGGTTCAACCACCAAGTGAAAACGAAGAAGGTCGAGTTGGTGGCACTGTTTATACTTCCTTTATTGATATAACAGACAACAAATTCTTTTTATCATATAAACTCAGTAACGAAAATGTAATAAAACTAGACTTGAATGATGAGTTTAATAAACCTAAGCGACAGAAGATTAAACTGAAATAATAAACAACGAACTGCCAACAATGAACTAAGC
>CAZLGK010000014.1:8085-27285 GCA_964559365.1 uncultured Flavobacterium sp. | reverse complement strand
TAACAAAGTGTTTTCATTTTTCAGAAATAAGGTGTCCGAATTCAGTTTCAGTTTGATAAAGCTCAATTCAGATTTTTTAAGATGATTGAGTTTTATTTTTCTCTTTTTAGAATTCTTAACTTTCTTGGTTTGTTTATAACCATCTTTGTATTCAACTATCAACTCTTTTTCGGTAATACTATCAGCTCCTTTTACATTCAGATAAAAGTCTTGGGCTTTCAATAAATTTGATAGAAGCAAAAAGATAAAAAGTAAGTAAGTCAGTTTCTTCATAATTATTGCCAACGGTCTCGTATATGAAAAGTAGGCGATTACGAAGCACTAAACTTTCGGTTAAGCACAAAGTTTGATACAAACCAAAACCATTGATTTTACTACTGTTTCGCCTATTTTTTATATACATTGTTACCCACAGTTATTTATTCTTTTTAGTTGGTCTTGAACTTGCTCCAGCTTTAATTTTTTCGTCAAGTACTAAAATTACTGTCTTTTTTAAATCCTCATAATTAAAGTCCTCTTCAAATCCATATCTAAAAGTTGAATGAGTTCCGTTTTTATCCATTCCAAGTACATATTTCGGTCCGCCTAATTCAACAGAGATAGGTGAATTTTCGGTTTGTATAGTAAATTCCGTTTCTCCTTTCTTGTTAGTCACATAAAAGACGTGTTTATAATATAATTCGCCTTTTTTAACTGCAAATCGTTCGTAAGCAAGAATTAACTTGTCATTCCAATCGAATTGGTCAAAACAGAACATACTTTTAAGATTGTCCTTTAATTTTCCTTGCTCGTAGGCTTGATAAAGTTTTTCTTTAAGCGGTTTTGCTTTTTCATACTCTTTTTTACCATAAAAAACCTGAATTAGTTTAGCGTAAGAATTATAGTCGGTTGGTGCTATTTCAATTAATTCTTTATATGCAATTTTGGATTTGTCATAATCCTTGTTTAGAAACTCGTAAAGTCCGATATTATACAATGCGTTTATATAGGAATCAGATTCTTTTGAGATAGTCTCCTTTGACTTGTAAAAGGCTTCTAAAGCTTTTTCAGGTTGATTTAGTTCCGCATAGATTTGTGGAATCATAGTAAATGGCCTATCGATTGGCTCATTTTTTTCTGTCGCTGTTACATAAGCAGAAAGTGCCTTATCATATTTTTCTTGGCTTACATAAGAGTCGCCTAAACCGCTAAAATAATTTGAGTTGCTCGAATCAAGCTCGATTGCTTTATTGAAAGATTCAATTGCTTTGTCAAATTGTCCCATATAATTTAAAGTCATTCCTTTAATGAAATATGCGTCTGGGTCAGTCTCATCTTTTTTAATTGACAAATCCATTAATTTAAGCACGTTATTATCATCGGCTTTCATATAGTAAGCCATTCCAACATAATAAATTGCTTTAGCTGGATATTCAATTACCTTATCAGAATGCTCGGAAATTATCAAGTCATATTTTTCTTCTCCGTAAGCTTTTTCTAATTCAGTCGTAATTTTTTCTTGAGCATAATTGCTTAAACTTAAAAAGCAAATCGTTAATGTAAGCAGTATTTTTTTCATAATTGTGGGTAACGTGTTGCCGCTTGTGGCAGTTGCGTAAATTTATAACAAAAGATAACAAGTACAAAACTCCTCGTGGAATTTTCGGAGAAAATTCCGAACACAAGCCAAGCCTAGCAATTGCTACAAACGGCTGTTGTGCGCAGTACTTATTGCCATTTCTCAATTAATTGATACAAACCTTTTTCAATTCCATCATAGAAATTACCATTTTTAAATTCAGGAATTATAGTTTCGTCTATTATTATTTTACAATCTTTATCACTCAAAAATTTTTCTGTTCCAGTTCCAGTTGAAATTCTAATTTTTCTCAATGTTTTACTAAAGACAATTGTCAAACCATTGTCTTTTCCTTTTTGTCCAACACCCCAATTGTTTGATAAATCAAGTGCATATTTATCAAAATCATCATAACTTTTAATAGATTTTATTGATACAATTGCAATTTGATTAGAGGTTTTATTTTCAAATTCTCTAATTATTTTAGTTAACTTTTCTAATTCTTCTACAGAAAAAACAAACTCAAAATCATTTACTTCGCGTTTTTGTTTCGGAAATTCACTTTCTCCAAAGTCATAAGAACTAAATTCAACTTTCGGAGCATTTTCTTTCGGGTTTTCACTATTCTTAGTAGTCTTACAACCTGTTGAAATTAGTATTAGAAAACTGAATATTAATATTTTAACGATTTTTCTCATAGTATTGTGCACAACTTGTTTATATGTATGACTTTGTCATACATATAAACCTAAATCGGTTGTATATGTATGATTTTTGTAATACACTTTAATTAATGCTAAATTATAATTTTTTTAATACAAATCATCAAACGGGCTTTTAATTTTTTGTAAATTTTGTGTGCTTACATGTGTGTAAATCTCGGTAGTTTTACTGCTGTTATGACCTAATAATTCTTGAATATAACGCAAATCGGTACCGCTTTCTAATAAATGCGTAGCATAACTATGTCTTAACCAATGTAAGGTTACAGGCTTGTTTATCCCTGCTTTTTTTAAAGCTTGTTTCAAGACACTTTGTAAACTCTGTTCAGAATATTGTTCGCCTTTATTATGTCCTTCAAACAACCATTTTGCAGGTTTGTAGGCTAAATAATAGGCTCTTAAATGTTCAAGTATCTTAGGAGATAATGGAACTATTCTGTCTTTTTTTCCTTTCGCTTGTTTTATAAGTACTAAATTTCTTTTAGAATCAATATCAGACGGTTTCAAATGTAATAATTCACTTCGCCTTAATCCGCAACTGTAAATTAACGATAGCATTGTTTTGTGCTTTATGTTTCCGTGAGCATCTAATATTTTCTTAATTTCTTCTTTACTTAGAACATTGGGCAATACTTTTTCTCGTTTGGGCCTGTGAATTTTGTCTAGCTCTAAACTTACGTTTTGTATGGTTTTAAAATATAACTTTATGGCATTTACAACTTGGTTTTGATAAGAATGCGATAAATTATTCTTTAAAATATAGGCGTTATTATAGTAAACAACATCTTCATTTGTAATGGCTGTTATGTCTTTGGTGTTGAAAAATATCAAAAATGACTTCAAAGCATCGGTATAGGTTTTTATAGTACTATCGCTATATCGTTTAGATTTTAACCAATAGGAAAATTTTTGCAAATGCTTTACGCCTTCTTCTGAAGGAAGAGTAGAAGCTAAAGACTCTAGTTTAAAAAGGGAACGATTGCTTTCAGTGTCCAATACATACCACACTTTTTTAGATTGACTCCAAGTGCTTCCGGGTATATTTTTGACTTCTTGAATTAAGTTGGAATCCTTTTCAAATAGTATAAAAATTACATTCTGATTTTTATGAATTCCTATTTTATAGGTAAATGGGTTGGGCATATAGTTGAAATTTTGGCGTTTATAATTCCAAAATTACAAAATAGAACAATATGTTTTGTAATTGTTTTCCAAAAATATTTGGCTAATTTTACTCAAAATAGTTCCAATGGATTTTTTAAAACGCATCAATACAAAAGCAAAAACAGAAAATAATACCGGTTTTGGAAGTAATTCGTCCAATTATGGCGGTCGATTTTTAACCAAAAACGGAAATGCTAATGTTAGAAAAGACGGTATTGGTTTTATTGAAAGCATCAGCTGGTATCATACCATGCTTAATATTCCTCGCTGGAAATTCTTATTCATCATATTGCTTTTTTATGTTGTAGTTAACTTGTTTTTTGCCATTTTGTACTTCTTAATTGGGGTTGAGCATTTAAACGGAATAACTGCAAATACCAATTTAGAAAAATTTGGCCAAGCTTATTTTTTCAGTGTGCAAACGTATACTACTGTGGGTTATGGTCACATTAATCCAACCGGATTTTTGGCAAGTTTCGTTTCTTCAATTGAAGCTTTAATTGGCTTGTTAACTTTTGCAATTGCTACTGGTTTGTTTTACGGTCGTTTTAGCAGACCAAGTGCTTTCGTGCGTTTTTCAGAAAATGCCATTATTGCTCCTTATCAAAATGGAAAAGCACTAATGTTTCGTTTAGCACCTTATAAAAATACAAATTTGGTTGATGCAGAAATTCGATTAACGCTTGGTATTAGTGTTGAAGAAAATGGAGTAGTGGTGAATAAATTTTATACGCTTCCGCTTGAAATGGAACGCGTAAATGCCTTAACTTTAAGTTGGACAATAGTACATCCAATAAATGAAGAAAGTCCGTTGTTTGGTTTTAAAGAATCTGATTACAAAAATATTCAAGGTGAATTTTTAGTATTCTTTAAAACATTTGAAGATATGTATAGTTCTACTGTTGTAAAAAGAACATCTTATACGTTTAGTGAAGTGGTTTATGGAGCTAAGTTTTTACCTATGTTTACACGAAGTTCCCAGAATGATAAAACTCTTTTGCATTTAGATAAATTAAATGCTTTTGAAAGGGTAAAGGTTTAAAATAAAAAAGGAGCAATTGCTCCTTTTTTATAAGTTTTTATTTCTTAATAAAACTTTCTGAATATTTTTTGTTTTCTGTTGTTTCTATCGATAATATATAGAGTCCATCATTTAAATTTTCAATATAAATTTTGTTCATGTCTTTTGGAACTTCTTTAATCAATTGTCCTAAATGATTGTATATATTAATACTTTTTACATCAACCAAATCTAGATTAGAAATGTTTAGAAATGTTGTAGCTGGATTAGGATAAATTATTATTTTTTGTCCATTTACCTGCGCTAAACTTAATGGAGAAGAACCTTCAACTACAAGTAAAGCTTCATTAGAATTTGGATTGTCAATTGCATCAACAATTCCAGATGGCCACTCAATTACTATTTGATCAATAGCAGTTTCTGTACCTATTCCAAAATGAGCATTTAATGTACTTTGATGGCTAAATCCGTGACCGCTTCTTATTTCTCTTGTTTGTACTCCCCAAGAGCCATAAATTTTTACTTTAGCCCCAATTCCATTTCTATTACTAACAACTCCTTGTAAATTTATTTTTATCCAATTATTTCCATTTGGAATATTATAATACACATTGTTTCCATATTGTACATCTAAGAAGCCATCGTTGTTTAAATCACCAATTCCACCTTCGCTAAAACCTAAATCATAACCTGTAAAAGTTAAATCGCCGTTATTTAAATACATTTCTTTACCGTTTTGCCAGAAAAAATCAACCCATCCATCATTATTAAAATCTCCAGATTGAATTTCCCATGAACCCACTTGAGGATCTATTCCTGTAGATGCATAAATATCTGTAAACGTACCGTCTCCATTATTTAAATAAAATTTATTGGTGTCTGAAATATTAGATAAAATGAAATCCATATCTCCGTCATTATCAAAATCGTCAATAGTTGTAGACCATGATTGCGAACCATCGTCTACACCTGCAAGAGTTCCAGATTCTGTAAATGTGCCATCACCATTATTTTTGTAAAGTAAATTTATTCTTTGAGGATCTCCTACTGGAGCACCACCACGACATTTTGAAAGATACATGTCAATATATCCATCATTGTTATAATCTGTCCACATTGATTGATAATTTCCTCCGGCATCAAGAGTTGGCATTAGTGAAATGTCAAAATCTAAAATTCCACTACCATTGTTTCTGTAAGCGTGACTTTGATCAACATCATGACAAGCCCATAAATCTAAATGTCCGTCATTGTTAATGTCTACAAAATTAGTACGCTGTGTAAAAATATTTTGTGGATATGGAGTTTCAGTATATGCTGTTCCGGTTGCATTTGCTTTAATTATTGCAACTCTACTACCGCTACCAAAAACTAAATCATTAAATCCGTTTTTGTCAAAATCTCCAGCAGCAATACTCCAAGTAGGATTTGCAGATAATGATGGTAGTGGATACACTGTTGAAACAAAGCCACCAGAAGTTTGTTGCGTTAAAATTGTCATTTGGTTAGTTTCTACAGTTACAATATCGTCAAGGTAATCACCATTCATGTCTGTAACACTACATATTGTTGAACTTGACGGAATAGTACTAGTTGTGAAAGCTATTGGAAGCGCAACAAAGGTTTGTTCAATTAGTTCAAAATCAAAATTTGTGGAACTCCAACGATTATCCCAAGCAATATAATAAGTTGTGCCTTGTACTACATTAAAAGTTACTATTGATAAAAACCCTGTTCCGCTATCATCGTCACCAGCGTAACAATTTAAACTTCCACAAGTACCAGTATAAATATGAACTCGTGTATCTTTTCCTGTATTTACTGCTAGGTCGGTAGTTATGGTTACAGTATAATCTTGTGATGGAGTGTAAGTATACCATTCTCCTGCTGTTGCACCTGTTCCATTTGCAGCACAAATTGGAGTTGGGATTTCTGTTCCATCAATAGTTCCAACTGAAGTTAAACCTGAAGTTGTTGTAATGGCAGTAGCACATGTATTTTGAGCACTTACTGAATATGAAATCATTAAAACAAATAATAACAAGGTAGTTTTTTTCATGATATTTTAGTTTTTTTATCGGCAATCTGCTGGTAAAGTGTTAATCCAATCTTTTATTATTTGAACACCTTCTTCGTGAACAATTGTTCTTCCAATAATTGGCATCATTTCAGCCTCATCATTAGACTCCATTCTGAAAATCATTTCAGAATTGTCTGGTCTACCACCATTAATAACAAATGGCATATTTGGAATTGTAAACAAAGGAGTTAAGCAAATTCCAAATGAATGATTGTCGGTATTGCTAAAATTGAAACGTTGAGGTGTATAATCACAATGTCCACCATCTCTATGGCAATGTGCACAATTTATATCAATATAAGATTTTGCTCTTAATTCTAAAGATTGAGAAGTGTCTTTCCAATCAACGGTTGAGTTTATATTTGCGGGTATATTATTTTCTAAATAACCTACTTCAACCCATTTTTCTAGTTGGTTTTTATTTCCTGTAGAATAATTGAAAAATGTATTTAAATTTTGTGGTTTAGGACCAATTGGAATCGTGATTTCACCGGTCTGATTTGGATTTATTTTATGACATGTAATGCATTCCGTTTGAGAAGGAACTTTGTAGTCAATGTTTTTAATACTACCGTTTTCGTTCCAAGTAATAGGTATAAACAATCCATCGCCAGTAGTTTCCAAAGTAGCTTCAGTTTGATTGTCATTCCAAACATAAGTATAAGCATACCATCCATTTAACTTTTTAATCAATAATCGTGTTTCTACAATTTTTGTGGTGTTTTCGGGTTGTACATTTTCATAATAAAATGTCTTTATAAGTACACTACCGGTTGGAAATTCTAATACATTATCATTTCCGTTAAAAGTCGCTTTAGTTGCTTCTGGCATCCATACAAACCTTTTTTTATGCGCATAGTCAGTAAATAAAGAACTTGCTGGTTCATAGGGTAAAACATTTAAAGCAGGATTTTGGTTTTTTAAATCTCCTTCGAAAAAATTATATTCGGAAAGATTTGCGTAAGGAACTGTTAATAAATCGACATTAACTGGAGAAACAACTTCGTAATTATCATCTAAATCTTTAGAGCAAGAAAAAATAAGTAATGATAGAAGACCGAAAAAGAAAGTTGTAAAAATGTATTTTTTTATCATATTTATTAGATTGTTACTAACAAATATACTATTTTTTTACAATAACTCTATTTTTTGAAAAAAAACTATTTGATGTTTAAAATTACATTATAATTCTCTAATTGTTGCAAAGCTTCTTTTGATTGATGGTCAAATTTATCTTCTAATTCTTTATATCGTTTTTTATGATTTATCTTTCGAACACAATCATAAAAACGACGTACCTCTTCAAAAGAAGTTAGTTCTAGTTTAGGAACAGTTACTTTATTACCACTGTCATCTTTGGCAACCATTGTAAAATAACTTGAATTGCAGTGTTTTATTTTTCCAGTTTGAATATTTTCAGAAACTACACGTATACCAATAACCATTGAGCTATTACCAACATAATTAACAGAAGCTTTTAAAGTAACGAGTTCGCCAATTTCAACCGGGTTTAAAAAATCTACTGTGTCTACAGAAGCCGTTACACAATAAGAACCCGAATATTTTGAAGCAGCCGCAAATGCAATTTGATCCATTAATTGTAACAAATAACCTCCATGAATTTTTCCGCTGAAATTGGAATGCGAAGGCAGCATTAACTCAGATAAAGTAATTTTTGATGCTGAAACAGTATTTGATTTTTTTAATTTCATTATTCTCTAAAATAAGGTGAAGATTCTCTTTCTACTTTGGTTATGAAATAACGAGTGTCTCCCCACCAAAAAAATGTTTTATAACGCTCTACATATTCTACTTTAATGAAGTTTCCTTGAAATTTTTTTAAACTGTCAATAACACCGGGTTGATTATCCATTACCGAGAATTGAAAAACTTGTGCACCAGAAATGCCTTGGCTTATTTCGCCTTCCCATGTTTTTACAACATAGCCTTTTTTACTGATTTTAATTAATTCACCACTTCGAACTCCTTCACTATAAGGAACGTAATAAACAAAAGTAAAATATAAGGTTGTAACCACAGAAGTAAGCAAAAGAACATATAAGAAAAACTTCTTTACAGGATGCATTTTTTTCTTTACATTTTCTTCTTTTAATTCGTCAATTTTAGTTGCTGTCTGATTCATTTTCTATAGCTCTTTTAATTATGTTTTCAGGTAAAGCTTTCTTTGCTTTTGCACCCATTTTTTTCAATTTTTCTACTCTATTTACTAAATTTCCAGATCCATCAACTAATTTGTTCATGGCGTTTCCATATTCAACTTTGGCTTCGTCCATTTTTTTGCCAATTTTAATCAAATCAGAAACAAAACCCTCAAATTTATCATATAATGCTCCAGCTTGTCGTGCAATTTCAATGGCATTTTCCTGTTGCTTTTGGTTGGTCCACATGCTGTCAATAGTTCGTAAAGTAGCCAAAAGAGTAGAAGGTGTTACAATTACAATATTTTTTTCGAATGCTTTATTATACAAAGTATTGTCTTCGTTTAAAGCCAAGGCAAATGCAGGTTCAATTGGGATGAAAAGCAAAACAAAATCAGGACTTTCCATTTCGTAAATGTCTTGATAGTTTTTATCACTCAATTGGTCAACATGTCTTTTTACCGAATGTACATGTTCTTTTAAGAAAGTTCCTTTGGCATCATCATCTTCTTCATTCACAAATCGTTCATAAGCGGTTAAAGATACTTTAGAATCGACCACCATTTTCTTTCCATCCGGAAGATTAATAATTACATCGGGAAGAATTCTTGAACCTTCTTCGTTGGTAAAACTTTGCTGCACTTCATATTCACGCCCTTTCTCTAAACCTGATTTTTCTAAAACACGTTCTAAAACCAATTCTCCCCAGTTTCCTTGCATTTTACTATCGCCTTTTAAAGCTTTGGTAAGGTTAATGGTTTCCTTGCTCATTTGTTCGTTCATTTCGCGTAAACCAAGTATTTGTTGGCGCAGCGCTGCATGATAATCGATACTTTCTTTATGGGTGTCGTCTACTTTTTTCTCAAATAACTGAATTTTCTCTTGAAGCGGACTCAAGATCGTTTTCATGTTTTCTTTATTCTGTTCCGTAAACTTATTGGTTTTCTCTTCCAGAATTTTATTGGCTAAATTTTCAAATTCTTTGGTAAACTTTTCTTGTAGTTGTTCTACTTCTTGTTTTTGTTCTTTATTGCGTTCTAATAAGTTATCAAAATCATTTTCTTTTTTCGCCAAATGAATTGCAAACGCTTCTTTTTCTTTTTGAACGTTTTCTTTTTCTATATTTAATTGAGCAATTGCTTTTTCAAACTGAATTTTTTCTTGTTGGAATTGATTTTTTAATTGTTCTATTTGACCTAATAAACCATTTACGCGTTCTTCTAAACCTGATTTTTTTGATTGTGCTTCGGCTTTGGAAAGCATTTTACCTACAAAAAAACCAATAGCTAAGGCTAAAATGAAAACGGCGATTATTAAAAGTGTTTGAGACATATATAAATATTAGAATTGTAAAATTACATAATAAAATCAATTTAGGAATTGTTATCTGCATAAAATGAAAAATGTATTTTTGTAAAAATTTAAAGCTTCATGCACCGCCATTTTTTATTACATAAACCACACAGTTATTTGAGTCAGTTTGTTCGCGAACAAAAACGAAAAAAACGTTTGTTAGGCGAATTATATCCGTTTCCGGAAGGAACTATGGCTATTGGTCGTTTAGATGAAGATTCAGAAGGTTTATTGTTACTTACCACCGATGGAAAGGTAAGCGAACAAGTAAGAAGAAAAACCGTTGAAAAAGAGTACTATGCTCAAGTAGATGGAATTATCACTGAAGAAGCAGTTGCTCAATTGCAAAATGGAGTAGAAATAGGAATAAATGGAACGAAATATTTAACCAAAAATTGTAAATCCAAACTTATTCCAGCATTACCTAATTATATTGGAGCTGGAAGAAGAATTAGAGATGAACGCCACGGACCTACAAGTTGGGTTTCTATAACGTTAACAGAAGGGAAATTTCGACAAGTTCGAAAAATGACTGCTGCTGTAGGTTTTCCTACGTTGCGATTAATAAGGATTAGAATTGGAAACGTTACTTTAGAAGGTTTAAATACTGGTGAAGTTAAGGAAGTAGATATGTTTGATATTAATTTTGAAAAGGAATAAACAAAATGCTGAATATAGTTTTAATAGAGCCAGAAATTCCTAATAATACTGGAAACATTGGTCGATTGTGCGTGGGAACAGAAAGCAGGCTACATTTAATTCATCCGTTTGGGTTTGAAATTACCGATAAAAATCTAAAGCGTTCGGGTTTGGATTATTGGGTACATTTAGATTGGAAAGAATATCAAAATGTCGCTGAATGGAAAGCTCAAATTCCAGATTTATCTCGTGTTTTCTTAATGAGTTCGCATGCTGATAAAAACTATTTAGAACAAGAATTTCAAGACGGTGATTGGTTGGTTTTTGGTAAAGAAAGCAAAGGTTTAAATGAAGAAGTTTTAGAGCAATTTTCAAATCACTTAACGATTCCAATTTCAGAACATGTAAGAAGCTATAATTTAGCAAACTCAGTTGCATTTGTTATTGGTGAAGCAAAAAGACAAATTGGTTTTAAAAAATAAGTCCCGCAATGCGATACTTTATTTTATTTAAACAATTCTAAAAAGAAACTCTTCATGGCTTCCCAACTTCTTTTATCCGCTTTTTCATTATAAGCAGCGCCTTTACTGTTATCAGTACTTAAGTTTTTATGAGTAAATGCATGAACAGCATTTGCATAATAATTCATTTGCCAGTCGGCTTTTGCAGTTCTCATTTCATAATGAAAAGCATCTATATCTTTTTGTGGTACATATGGATCATCTGCACCATGTAAAACCAAAACTTTGGCGGTAATAGGGCTAGTGGTTCTCATTTTATCTTTACCTAACCAACCGTGAAATGATACAATACCTTTTACGTTTAAATTTCCCCTAGCTGCTTCAATGGCTCCCGTTCCACCAAAGCAATAACCAATTACTGCAATCTCATTTTTATTTGCTCCTTGTTTTACCAATTGATCAATGGCTAACTGAATTCTTTTTTGATATTCCTCAGGATTATTTTTAAAGTAACCTGATAGTTTTGCAGCTTCTTCAGTATTTTTTGGGTTATTTACAGAACCATAAATATCTGCTACAAAAGCATGATACCCTAGCTTTGATAGTGCTTCAGCTGATTCTTTTGCATGGTCGTCAATTCCCATCCAAGCTGGTAAAACGATAACGCCAATATTTTTAGGATTTGCCTTTTCAGCTTTGATGAAGAATCCTTCTAATTTATCTTTTCCATCTAAATAGGAAACACTTTTGATTTGAGAGTAACTAAAAATTGTTGAAAAAAGTAGTATGAATATATTGAATTTCATGTGATTGTTTATTTCAGTAAATTTAAGTATAAAAATTACAATTAGAACTAAACAAATCTTAAAGTTATACTACTTTAAATTTTCCGATTGTTTTATCAAATACAATACTTTCATTTTTAAACAATTCGTTGAAAATGTCACTTGCAATTAAATTGCAAGGTTGATCTTGGATTAACTTATTTTGGGTTAAAACAATCATTTCGTCACTCAGTTGAATAGCTAAATCAATATCATGTGTTGAATAAAGAATGGTTTTACTTGTTTCATGAGTGAGTTTTTGCAGTAGCTTTATTAAAGAGACTTTGTGAACCAAATCTAAATGTGTTGTTGGCTCATCTAAAATAATTAAAGTAGTATCTTGTGCAAGAGCACGAGCAATTAATGCTTTTTGCAATTGTCCATCGCTAATTTCGTAATGTTTTTTGTCTTTGAATTCTTCAATTCCAGTTAAAAAAATCGCTTCATCTACTTTTAATTGGTCTTCTTCCGAAAGTTTTCCAAGCCAATTAGTGTAAGGTTGTCTTCCTAAAGCAACAATTTCATAAACCGATAAATTGCTTGGTGGTAAAGATTCGGTTAAAACAATACTTAGTTCTTGGGCTAAATCTTTAGGTAAATAGGATTGTATTTTTTTGTCATTTAGAAAAACAGTTCCATCTAAAGTTGGAATAATTCCAGTGATGGTTTTTAAAAGCGTCGATTTTCCAATTCCGTTTGCACCCACTAAAGCTACTAATTTTCCTTTTTGCAATTGAATATCGCAATTTTGGATTATAGTATTGGTTTTGGATTTAGTTTTGTATCCAATTGAAAGGTTTTCGGTATGTAGAATGTTGTTTTTCATACTTCTTTAACTGAAATTTCTTTTTCGAATCAATAACCAAATAACAATTGGAGCACCAATTATAGATGTCACCGCATTTATTGGCAATGTAATGTCATAACCTGGGCATTGAGCAATAATATCACAAAACAATAAAATAATTGCACCAATTAATAACGTACTCCAAAACAATATAAAATGGTTACTCGTTTGAAAAAGTAGCTTTGAAATATGCGGAACTGCTAATCCAATGAAGGCAATAGGCCCAACAAAAGCGGTAATACTTCCGGCTAAAATACTGGTTGCAAATATGATGATGTATCTTGTTTTCTTGAAGTTAACACCTAAGCTTTTGGCATATTTTTCGCCTAATAAAAGTGCGTCTAAAGGTTTAATGACTAAAAAGCTTAAGGTAATTCCAATAAATGTAATGATAAAAAGTAAAGAAAGTTCATTCCAACTTAAGTTGGCTAAACTTCCTAATGACCAAAAGGTAAATTTTTGTAATTGTTCGGCAGTTGAAAAATACGATAAAACAGAAACAACTGCACTTGTTAAGCTACCAAACATTAATCCTACAATAAGAATAGCCATGGTGTCTTTCAATTTTTGAGAAACTGCTAAAACTGCAATTAATACGAATCCACTTCCTAAACCTGAAGCTAATACAATTCCATAACTTGATAAGAATAGATTTGCTAAAAATGAAGGTAAAAACCCAGCTCCAAGAATTACAAAAGCAACACCTAAACTTGCCCCTGAACTCAGTCCTAAAACATAAGGGCCGGCAAGTGGATTTCTAAACAAAGTTTGCATTAATAAACCACTTATAGATAATGCCATTCCAACCAAAATTGCAGTAAAAGCTTTTGGGAGTCTAAAATTCCAAAGTATAATTTCCCAACTATCCTTTTGCATCATATTTCCTAAAAAGCTATTGATAATTTCTTTTACAGGAATAGATACTGAACCCAAACTAATGTTCGTGAAAAATAGGACTACTAATACAATGACTAGAAGAATGAATAGAAAAGTATGTTTTTTTGTTTGTAGCATGCTTAAGTATTCTTCAAAAGTAGTTTATTTCAGTTTCTCAAAAAAATACAATTCATAATCGGGTAAAACTTCTGGATGTAAAATTTTCACAATGTCTTTTAAAACTAAATCAGGTCGGTTTGGAGCTAATTCATAAAAAATAACGCCGCCTGTTTTTCCTTTTTTTGAACTAGAAGTATATATGTTTTTGTTTTGTACTGCTTTGAAATATGTGTAGTTTGAATTCATTTTAAGGATTTCATCTAAACTAGTAAATTGTCCGGGATTAATCCAAAAATCAGCGTCTTTTGCCTTATCTAAAACAGTTTCAAATGATAACGCTAAGCTACCAGTTCCTTTAGTATCTTTCCATAAATAATTTCCGTTGGCTTCTTTTAAAAATAAAGCAGCCCAACTATCACCTTGAGGTAAATACCATTGGTCTTCATAAATTGAACCTGCCATAATTGTAGGTTGGTTTTTAATATTTTTCACTAATGATAAAGCTTCATTATAACTATTTTCAATTTCAGAAAAAATAGAATTTGTTTCCTCGTTTTTATCATATAAAGCACCAAAAAACTTAATCCATTCTGCTTTTCCTAGTGGTGTTTTCTCAGTCCAATCGGCATTAAAAATGATTTTTTGTCCGTTTTTTTCTAAATTTTTATAGGTTTTTAAGTCTCCATCCACGCTAAAACCCACAATTACATCTGGGTTTAAATCAAATATTAATTCGGTATTTAAACTTTGGTTACTCCCAATTTCACGAATAGTTCCATTGTCAATTAAAGCTCTTGTTTTTATAGAAGAGACATAATGTGTAGAAGGAAATCCAACAATTGTATTTTCACTTTGAAGCATTTCAATTGATGAAATATGAGTAGTTGAGGTAACAATTATTTTTTTTACTGGAATTTGAATCTTAGTGTATGAATTTAAACTATCAGGAAGTTGAGCCTTTTCTTTGTGCAAAACATATGTGTAAACCTCTTTTGCTTCGGGATAAGCATTTTTTACTTTTAAAATGGAAAAATTACGATACTTTACTATTGAAAATCCTTCAGCATGTTTTACAATGTTGTCTTCTGAAGAAACCTCATTAGTAGCTTTCGATGCTTCTTTACATTGTGTAAAAATACTAATGAAACAAGCTATAAATAAAATTTGATAATTAAAACGCATGCTTTTTTTTACAAAAGTATTGTTTTGTTTTAATATTCTATTGATTTGTAACAAATGATGCAGAATAGTTTTTGTTCGTTTTTTAAATTTGAAATAAAAAAATGAGAGGAAATTCAAATACATTTATATACATAATAGCTGGAATAGTGCTATTACATTTTGTTATTGGGTTTGTATGGCTTATTTATAAAATGAATAAAAAGAAATAAAAAAACATTCAATTATTTAATAATATATGTAATTTTGCGACTGAATTTTGGTTGTTGTTTCTGATTTTTCAAAACAACATTAAAAGGGAATTTGGTGTAAAACCAAAGCTGTACCCGCAACTGTAAGCTAATAAGCTTGTTGTTATCTACTAAACCATTGTTTGTTAAGGCAAATGAGAAGGTAAACAACAAGACGCAAGCCAGGAGACCTGCCACATTCATTGAGTAACAAACTTTCGGGAAAAAAGGTTTGAGTATGGGAAAATTCTGTGCTTTTCTTCCAAATTTTATTAAAATTATTAATTAACAAAAATGAACACTAAGTTTATTAAGTTGAGTGTATGCGTATCACTTTTAACCACAATTTCCAATGCGCAAGAATTAGATTCTTTAAAATTCAATCAGTTAAATGAAGTAGTTGTTTCCGATACTAAATTTGCACAAGGCAAAGAAAAATCGGGGAAGATTATTGAAAAAATTACTGCTGAAGATTTGGCTAAAAGGCCAGGACAATCGGTTGCAAATGTTTTGAGTCAGATTGCAGGTGTAGAAATTAACGGAAATCAGTCAGCAAACAGTAAAAATCAAGGAGTTTACATTAGAGGAGGAAGAAATCGTCAAGTTGCTATCTATATTGATGGAGTTCCGGTAAATGACGCATCTAATATTAATTCAGAATATGATTTACGTTTGCTAAATGTTGATATGATTGAAAGTATTGAAATTTTAAAAGGAGCTTCAAGTACTTTGTACGGTTCAGGAGCAGCAACAGGAGTTATTAATATTACTTTAAAAAAAGCAAATAAATCGACTATTTCTGGAAATGCTTTTTTATCACTTGGAACACAAAATAATTCAGAAGAAAACAAAACTAATGCTCAAGATTTTAATCAAGGGTTTATAGTAAATGGAACTATTGGAAAACTTTCCTATTTAACTTCTTTGAGTAGCACTGAAACAAAAGGATTCTCTGAAGCTTTTGGTCAAGACTATGAAGAAGATACTTTTTCGAGAGTAAATATTTTACAAAAAATAGGAGTAAGTGTGTCTGATAAATTGTCACTTGATTTCTTTGGAAATTATGATAAGATAGATAATACTTTTGATACTTCTTATTCTGGTCCAACTGTAAGTAATGATGATGTTTATAATAACGGAAACAGCGAACAATTTAGAATTGGTTTTTCTCCTAAATACAAATACAATAAAGGAGAATTTGTCTTAAATGCATCAGCAGCAACTATTGATAGGGAAATAAATATTTTTAGTTCATGGACAAATACTGTTGATAACTATAGTTATTCTTCAAGAAGTATAAACGCTGATTTGTTTAATAAATATACTTTTTCAAAACAGTTTTTTGCAATTATTGGAGTGCAAACTCAATATTTTGATATGACGCAAGTAGATGCTTACACAAATATTGAAAGAGAAGCAGCTAAGTTTAACATTATTGATCCTTATGTAACGGTTGTTTATAATTCAAACTTTGGATTAAATGTAAATGCAGGTGCAAGAATGAATAATCATAATGTATATGGAAATCATGTAGTTTATAATATCAATCCAAGTTATAATTTTTCTAATTTTCCATTAAAAGTTTTAGCTTCATATAGTACGGCTTATATTACACCGAGTTTGTACCAATTGTTTTCTGCTTATGGTAATTCAGATTTAAAACCTGAAGAAAATTCAACAGTTGAAGCTGGTTTTGAGACCAATTTATTTTCGAAGAAATTAACTTTTAATGCGGTTGGTTTTTACAGAGAAGAAACAAATGCTTTTGGTTTTTATACCAATACTACAACATGGACATCAAATTACATCAATATCGACGGAATGTATAATGCAAAAGGAGTTGAAACTTCTGTTAAGTATAACTTTAACGATAAATTAACTGCTAATGCAAATTATACTTTTACAGAAGTAGAACAACCTTTAAGTAGATTAATTTCTAAGCATAAAGTAAATGCATCTATTGATTATCTTTTTAGTGAAAAGGCTTCGTTTGGATTACAATATCAATTTGTTGATAAACGTAATGATGTTTTTTATAACAGTTTAACTTGGACTAACGAAAATATTTCTTTGGCTGCATATCAATTGGTAAATGCAAACTTTAGATTCAACGTAATTAAAAACAGATTGTCATTGTTTGGAGCAGTTAATAATATTTTAAATGAAGAATTTCAAGAAAATATAGGTTACGCTACAAAAGGAAGAAATTACAAATTAGGATTGAACTTTCAGTTTTAAGAAAAAAACTAATTACGATTTTAAAGAGGTTTTAGTATTTTTACTAAAATCTCTTTTTTTGTTTGTAACAAAATTAAATTACATTCGTCTACCTTATAAACCAACAAATAATTAAATGCAACAGCAGGAGTTCTTAAATATTATATCTCCGTTTAAAGATAAAGTTTTTAGAATTGCTAAGCGTTTATTAGTAAGTTCAGAAGAGGCAGAAGACGCAACACAAGAAGTTCTTATTCGTTTGTGGAATAAAAAAGAAGGTTTAGAAAAGTATAATAGTGTTGAAGCACTTGCTGTAACGATGACCAAGAATTATTGTTTAGATCAATTAAAGTCGAAACGAGCAGGTAATTTAAAATTAGTTCATAGTAACTATTCTGATACTAATGCTGGAGTTGACAAACAAATAGAAGATAAAGACAGTTGGAATTGGGTAGAAAAAATAATGAATAATTTACCCGAACAACAACGATTAATAGTGCAAATGCGCGATGTAGAAGAATATGAGTTTAATGAAATTGCAGAAGCATTAGAGATGAATGAGACAGCAGTTAGAGTAGCCTTGTCAAGAGCTAGAAAAATGATAAAAGAAAAATTAGTTGAAAAACACAATTATGGAATTAGCCCAAATAGAACAATTACTAAATAAGTATTTAAAAGGAAATACAAGCATTGCCGAAGAAAGAGATTTAAAAAAATATTTTTCTTCAAATAATGTGGCATCACATTTGCAACCTTATAAAGAAATGTTTGGTTATTTTAAAAATCAAGAAGAAGTACAGTTTACAAAAACACTTCCATTACAACCTAGAAAACGAAACGTCGTAAAATGGATAGGAGTTGCTGCAAGTTTTGTGGTTCTTTTTGGAACAGCATTTTTTTACACGAATTCAAATTTATCTAGTGATGATTTAGGTACATATGATGATCCGGAAGTTGCATTTATTGAAACACAAAAAGCATTATTAATGCTTTCAGATAATGTGAATCATGGAGTAGAAAGTGTTGCATTATTAAATGAGTACAATCAATCAAAAGAAACAATTTTTAAATAAGAAAAAAATGAAAAAGTTATTATTAAGTATAGTATTAGTTGCATTTACAAGTATGGGATTTGCACAAAACGCTTTCGATAAATTTGAAGACAAAGATGGAGTGGCTTCTGTTATTGTAAACAAGAAGATGTTTGAATTGATGAGTAAAGTGAAAGTTGATACTAAAGATAAAGAAGCTCAACAATATATGAATTTACTAAAAAAATTAGACAATTTAAAGGTATTTATGTCATCTAGTGCTAAAGTTTCAGCTGAAATGAAAAGTACAGTTGCAAGCTATTTAAAATCAAATCCATTAGAAGAATTAATGCGAGTTAGTGAAGATGGGAAAAAAGTAAATATTTATGTGAAATCAGGCGCTTCTGAGAATATTGTAAAAGAATTATTAATGTTTATTGAAGATCCGATGTCTAAGGATAAACAAGCTGTTGTACTTTCATTAACCGGAAATTTTAATTTAGATGAGATATCTTCGTTAACAGAAAAAATGAATTTACCTGGTGGAAACGAACTTAAAAAAGCGTCAAAAAAATAAATTATGAAAGTATTTATAATTACAATAGTTTCTTTTTTAGCTTTAAGTTGCTCAAATAAACCAACTTTACAAAAGTACTTTGTTGAGAATACAGAAAATAAAGATTTTATTGCTTTAGATGTTTCGCCAAGTATTTTAAAAA
>CAZLGK010000014.1:0-7985 GCA_964559365.1 uncultured Flavobacterium sp. | reverse complement strand
AAATCTAATATAGATTTAGAACAATTAAAGCCTTTAGAAGGAATATTAAAATAAGTTAGTTATTGTTTTTAAAAAAAAGGCTCAAAATAATTTGAGCCTTTTTTTATTTATTTTTTAAAGTATTTAAAAGGAACAATTAACATTCCAAAACACTCTCCATGTTCTTTTCCTATGTGTTTATGATGCATTTTGTGAGCACGTCTTACAGCTTTAGCATAACGATTGTTAGCATTTCTAAACATTTTAAATCGTTGATGAATAAAAATATCATGAACTAAGAAGTAAGTTAATCCATATGCAAATATTCCTAGTCCAATTGCTAAACCAATTGTTAATATATTGTTTTGCCATAATAAGAAAAATCCAATACTAACTACTGCATAAAAAATAAAAAAGAAATCATTTCGTTCAAACCACGAGTCATGATCTTTATTGTGATGGTCAGCATGAAGTTTCCATAAAAAACCATGCATAACATATTTATGAGTAAACCAAGCCATAAATTCCATCATGAAAAAAGTAAGAAAGAATATTAAAATATGTAACCACATAATTATAGTAAGTTTAATTTGTAATTTAAATAACATTGAGCAAATAAGCTTGCTTTTTGATAATCAGAAACTCTAATTCTAGTATTTTTTATTTCTTTAGAAGGAGTATTCTTTAATTTAATGAGTAATTTTTTGTAATATCTATAAGCTGTGTAGACACCAAAACGAGCTTCTATTGGTAATTCCTTTATACCTACAAAAGCTGCTTCAAAATCATTCTCAATTTCTTTGATGATTTCAATTTTTGATTTTTCGTCTAGTTGAGTCAAATCTGTATTAGGGAAATAAGTTCTATTCAATTGCTCAAAATCTGCTTTTAAATCTCTTAAAAAGTTTACTTTTTGAAAAGCTGATCCTAAACGCATTGCGCTATCTTTTAATTCATTATATTTTTGGTTATCTCCTTTAACAAATACTTGCAAACACATTAGTCCCACAACATCAGCTGAACCATAGATGTATTCATTATATTCATCAGCTGTTTTATACTCTTTTTTGTAAAGATCCATTTTCATACTTTTCATGAAAGCAGTAATCAAATTTTTTGGAATATTATATTTGTTAACAGTATGTTGAAATGAATTTAAAATAGGATTAAGACTAATCTTTTGTTCTAAAGCAAAGTTTAAATCTTTTTGAAACCTGTCAAATAAAAATTCTTTATCATATTCATGAAAGCTATCTACTATTTCATCCGCAAAACGCACAAAGCCATATATATTGTAGATATCTTGACGAATACTAGGAGCAAGCATTTTTACAGCAGATGAAAAAGAAGTGCTATATTTTTTAGTAACTTTTACGCTACATTCATTAGAAACTTGATCAAATAATGCTTTCATAATTATTCGTATTTATGTATTAATTCAGAAACTAATTTTCCAGATATTAAAGATGGTGGAACTCCCGGCCCTGGGACTGTTAATTGTCCTGTAAAATATAATTTATTGATTTTCTTGCTTTTTAATTTAGGTCTTAAGAATGCAGTTTGTAGCAATGTATTTGCCATACCATAAGCATTACCTTTATATGAATTATAATCTTTAATGAAATCATTAACACAAAATGATTCACTAAATATAATACTATTTTTCACATCTTGGTCAGTTAATTTTTCAAATCTGTCTATAATTATATTAAAATATGCTGCTCTTATCTCTTTTGTGTCTTCAAGCCCTGGGGCTAATGGTATTAAAAATATACCAGCTTCTTTTCCTTCAGGAGCAGCATTGTTGTCTGTTTTAGAGGGAAAACTTGCATAAAAAAGTGGTTCTTTTGGCCATTGAGGATTGTCATAAATTTCTTTTGCATGATTATCAAAAGAAGTGTCAAAAAACAAGCTATGATGTTCAACATTTTTTATTTTTTTATCGAACCCTACATAAAACAATAAAGAAGATGGCGCAAATGTTTTTCTTTCCCAGTAGTTTTCTGAATATTGCCTGTCTTTATTATCTAATAATGTCTCAGTATGATGGTAATCGGCTCCGCTTAATACAATATCACTTTTTATTTCTTTACCATTACAAATTATTCCAATTGCAGAACCATTTTTAGTAATTATCTTATCAATATTTGAATTCGTTTGAATTTGTACTCCTAATTCCTTAGCTAGTTTTTCCATTGCTAAGATAACAGAATACATACCGTTTTTTGGATGCCAAGTTCCAAGACCAAAATCTGCAAAATTCATAAAGTTATAAAATGATGGAGTATCACTTGGTTTTGCACCTAAAAATAAAACCGGAAACTCAAGTATTTTTACCAATTTTGGGTTTTTAAAACGTTTTCTAATGTCTTTTGATATGTTACTAAAAAATAAATGTGCTTTTTTTGCAGTGTCTAAGGTTATTAATTCTAATATTGATTCTCCCGGTCTGTAAACTAATTCTTCAATTGCAATTTTATAATTGCTTTGTGCCTCATTCATGAATTTTCTCAATTCACGTCCGCTACCTTTTTCTTCTTTTTCAAAAGTTTCTATAATTGCTTCTAAATTATCTGCAATTGTGGTAAATTCATTAATACCAAAATATACTTGATATGCTGGTGAAAGCTTAATCAGTTCATAATAATCAGATGGTTTTTTTCCAAAATCATTAAAGAAACGTTCAAAAACATCTGGCATCCAATACCAAGTTGGTCCAATATCAAAAGTAAAGCCGTCTTTTTTTAGTTGACGAGCTCTTCCTCCAATTGTATCATTTTTTTCAAAAATGGTAACATCATTTCCCTCTTTTGCAAGATAACATGCAGCAGAAAGTGCCGAAAAACCAGAACCTATTATCGATATATTTTTTTTCACTATTGTATTTTTTTAGTCAATTCTTCAATTGATTGATAAGTGCTTATTTTTTCTGGAAGTTTTTCTTTATTAATAAATTGCGTCATTCTACCAATTAAGTATAACTCATTGTTGTTTTCTGTTAAAATTTCTTTTTCAAAATCTAAAATATATTGATCTATATTTTCTTTAAGTGGTTCAACAGTTAAATAACTAATGTATGTAATGTTATTAAAAAAAGTTGAAAGATCTTTTAAGCTATCAATTGGTATATTCTCACCTAAATAAATACATCGATAACCTTGAACTAATATTTCATAATTTAAATACATTAATCCAATTTCATGTATTTCATTCATTGGTAAAAATAAGACAAATACTCTGTCATTTCTAATAGGTTCTAATATTTGAACTTTTTCTGTATTTATTTGTATTTTTTGTTTAAATAAATTGGTTATAAAGTGTTCATGCGAAGGAGAAATTGTATTTGTTTGCCATAACAGCCCAATCTCGTTCATTAAAGGTATAAAAACTTCATAAAAAACCTCTCTAAATGTTTTTTCTGATAATAAATCATCATACGTTTTAAAAAACAAAGACTGATCAAAATTCATCATCGCCATTTTAAATGAATTTATAGCATGACTCTTTGCTGTTTTTTCATTAGTTATTTGTTTAACTAGTTCTGGAATTTCATTTTCTGATAATTTGGATATTTTAGATATTTTATAGCCATAATCATGCAAAAGAACAATATTTAATAGTTTTTGTAGATTAGTAATGTCATAATACCTAATATTAGAATCAGTACGCATAGGTTCTAATGCATTATATCTTTTTTCCCATATTCTAATTGTGTGTGCTTTTATACCAGAAAGATTCTCTAAATCTTTAATACTGAATATATTTTTAACATTGTTCATCTTTTCATTAAATTTGTTAAACAAAAATATGTAATATTATTTTAATATGAATTGATTTTTAACTTTTTTTTAGAAAATTAAAATGATGTTAGTCTTTTTTAGTTCTATTTTTGCTTAGTTATGGAGTATAATTATATTTTTTCAGGATTAGGATTGTCTACTATATTAGTTTTAAACGAGATGTTTGAAAATAATTTATTAGAAGGTAAATCGGTATTAATAATTGAGCCTAATGAAATTGGTTTTCATGAAAAAACATGGTGTTATTGGGAAGAAAAAAAAGGCAAATGGGATGCTTTAACCAATTCTAATTGGGCTAGTGCTTTATTTAAAAATAAAGAAGTAACAATTAATTGTTTAAATGAAGAGTTGCTCTATAAGCAAATTTCTTCAAAACAATTTATAGAAACATTGCTTAATAAAATAAACTCCAATGCAAATATTACTTTGCTTCAAGAAAGTTTTGTTTCTTTTAAAAGTAATAGTTTGAAAGTGGAAGTAACTACAGATAGATCTTTGTATATGTCAGACTATTTGTTTTCAAGTGTTTTGAAAGACAAAGAATATTTAACTAGTTTAAGTTATCCGTTATTAAATCAACATTTTATAGGTTGGTTTGTAGAAACTGAATTGCCTTTTTTTGATTCAGAAAAAGCAACTTTTATGGATTTTAGCGTAGAACAAAAATATAATACTCGTTTTATGTATGTTTTGCCATTTTCTAAAAACAAAGCTCTTTTTGAATATACCTTATTTTCTAGAGATCTTTTAACTGAAGAAGAATATGAAGAAGAAATTAAATTGTATTTATATAAAATGGGAATAAAAGACTATTCTATTTCAAAAAAAGAAAAGGGTAATATTCCAATGACAGTTTTTCCATTTTGGAATAATAATGAAAGAAGAGTATTACATATAGGAACAGCAGGAGGTTGGACAAAAGCAAGTACGGGATATACTTTTAAAAATTCAGTTCGAAAAGCATCTGAAGTTGTGTCATTTCTAAAACAAGAAAATGTTGATTTTAGAAAATTTCATAAATGGAACAAATTTAATTTTTATGATTCTTTGTTTGTAGATGTTTTGTATTTCGATAACTATTTAGGCAAAGAGATTTTTTCAAACATGTTTACCAAAGTTAAGCCAAGTTTAATATTAAAATTTTTAGATGAAAAAACCAGCTTACTTGAAGATTTACAAATTATTTTAGCTTGTCCAAAAAAACCTTTTTTAAAAGCTTTATTTAGAAAGATAATAAAATTGTGACCATGGAGGGATTTGAACCCTCACGCCCTTGCGAGCACCACCCCCTCAAGATGGCGAGTCTACCGTTTCTCCACATGGCCATAAACAAAAAAAGCTAAGCATATTGCTTAACTTTTTATAGTGACCTGGCTGGGGCTCGAACCCAGGACCCCATCATTAAAAGTGATGTGCTCTACCAACTGAGCTACCAAGTCATTTTATTTCCTTGAATGCGGGTGCAAATATAAGGCGTATAATTTATTTTTCAATGGGTTTTTCTTATAAATTTGTATTTTTTTTAAAATTAATCTTTAACTACCTTATTTTAAGGGAATTATTTTAAGTATGAAAATTGTTTTAGTAGGCTATATGGGTTCGGGTAAATCTACAATTGGTAAAATGTTGTCCAAAAATGTAGGAATTCCCTTTTATGATTTAGATGATATTATTGAAAGTCATGAAAAGATGTCTATAAAAAACATCTTTGAAACAAAAGGAGAAATTTACTTTAGGAAGTTAGAACACTTATTTTTGAATAATTTTATAAATGAAAAAGAAAGTTTTGTTTTAGCACTAGGTGGTGGAACACCTTGTTATGCTAATAATCATGAAATTTTAAAAATAAAAGATGTTTCTTCGTTTTATTTAAAAGTTTCAGTAGACACTTTAATTACTAGATTAAACAAAGAAAAATATTTAAGACCTTTAATTGCAAATTTTAATAAAGAAGAATTGAAGGATTACATTAATAAACATTTATTTGATAGAAATTATTTTTACTTTCAATCAAAGCATATAATTGACTGCTCTTTAAAAAGCAAAGAAACTATTGTTTTAGAAATACAGAATTTATTAACTTAGGTATGCGTAGCTATTATCTCCTTCAAAAACTACTTGTATGTGTTCTTGTAGTGAAGTAGATAATGAAATTCCTTTAAAATCTGCTTTTACAGGATATTTTTTATGATTTCGATCAATTAATACAGCTGTTTTGAACTTGTTTAGAGGTACTTCCAAAAAATGTTTTACGCCATAAATGAGTGTTGATCCAGAGTTTAAAACATCATCTACTAGAACTAAAGCTTTATTTTCGTATTCTGATGATTGTAAAGAAGTTGTAATTATATCTTTTGGATTTTGTTTGTTTATTTTAACTTCGCATAAAATAATTTTTAAATCTGAAATTTTAGAAAGTTCTTCAGAAATCTTTTGTGCAAAAATATAACCGCTATTCGCAATGCCTGCAATAACAACTTCTTGTTCATCAACGAAAGTTTCTAAAATTTGATAACTTATTCTTTTAGTTTTATGAATAATTTCTTCGTTTGTTAAGATAACGTTTTTCATTTACAGGTTGTATTGTGTTATTTTTTCTCAAATATAAAAAAGAGTTCTTTATTAGCACGAGGTTTTATAGAATTATATGCTTTTTCTAAAGTTTTTAATTTAAATTTTTTAGAAAATAATTTTTTATATTCTTCTTTAGTTCCTCCAAAGGGTGGACCTTCTTTTGTTAGGGGGAAATTAAAAAGCAATCCAGCTATTTTTCCATTTGAACTTAATAATTCGTGTGTTTTTTCTACATAATTTGTTCTTAAAATAGGGTTTAAAGCGCAAAAAAAAGTTTGTTCAATTATTAAATCATATTTTTCATTTAAATTAAAAAAATTATTTTGAATTAGATTCGATTTGAATTTCGGATTTCTTTTTTCTATATTTTTTAATGGGGTTGGGGCTAAATCAACAACAAAAACATTTGTGAATTTATTTTTTATTAAATAATCAAATTCATGCCCATTTCCAGCACCAGGAATTAATATTTTTATGTCTTTGTTAGTTAATTGATCAACATATTGTTTTAGAGGTGTTGAAATCTCACCTACATCCCAGCCAATTTCGTTTTTTTTGTACCTATTTTCCCAATACTCACTATTCAGTTCCATCTTCACCAAAGTTTTCATTTGTATATTCGTCAATTTCTCTTCTTTCCTTTTTAGTAGGCCTACCGTCACCTTTAGATCTATAATGATCTTTTGCTAATTTAAGTAGCTCAAATCGTTCAAATTCTTCTTTAGGCGTTTCGTCTTTTCTATAAACATCTACTAATTTAGCTCCAACTCTATTTTGAGGTACGTCTAAAACAGTGACTTTGTAATTAATTTGGTCTTTTCGGAGGGTGATTTTATCAGTTGCAAAAACCTCTCTAGAAGGCTTTGCTTGTTGACCATTGATAGTAACGTGCCCTTTTTTAATTGCTTCGGTAGCAAGACTTCTTGTTTTAAAATAGCGTGTACACCATAAAAATTTATCAACTCTCATACAAATTTCAAAAATCAATGTTAATATTTATACAAAAATAAACGAAAATTGTATCTTGCGCCAAAATTAGTTTGAAAATGAAAAATATTTATAAAACCTTTTCTTTTATTGTTTTAGTTTCTATGTTTTATGCATGTTCTAAAGATGATAATGTAACTATTGCTCCATTAAGAGATTATGAGGAGGTTTACATTGAAGATTTAGCTGAAATAGAAAATTTTTTAGATACTCATTTTGTTAATGTGGATGCTGATTATAATACTACATTTGAATTAATTCCTGATGGTGGCTCGCAAACTCCAATTTCTTCAATGCCAGAGTTATTGTTTAAAGAAGTAGTTGAACATGATATAACTTATAAGTTATACTACTTAAAATTGAGAGAAGGCATTGGTGAAGCTCCTACAAGACTTGACTCTGCATTTGTAGCTTACAAAGGAACAATACCATCTGATATAACCTTAACTTTTGACCAAAGAGTTCAGCCAATTTGGTTTCAATTAGATAATGTTGTAAGAGGCTGGGGTGAAATTTTTCCTGAATTTAAAACAGGAACATATACTGATAATGCAGATGGAAGTATAACTTTCGAGGATTATGGTGCAGGAGTTATGTTTATTCCTTCAGGCCTAGGATATTTTAACCAGTCTACTGGAACAATAC
>CAZLGK010000013.1:0-31925 GCA_964559365.1 uncultured Flavobacterium sp. | reverse complement strand
TCGTCGGGCTCATAACCCGAAGGTCACAGGTTCGAGTCCTGTTCCCGCTACTAAGAAGCTTCATAGAAATATGGAGCTTTTTTTTTGCAAATAAAAAATAATTAGTCTAACTAGTTAATTTATAGTAGTTTTGCACAAAATTTAAAAATAGTAAAAACAGCTTTAAAGAAAAGCACTTTATTTCCCAAATTATGAATATGAAAAAAATTGTTGAGTATAGAAAATTACTTAACGTAACTAAAGATGCTACTTTAAAAGAGTTGAAATCTATTTACAGAAACAGTATGAAAGAAAATCATCCTGACAAATTTACAAATGAGGAAGAAAAAAAGGCTGTTGAAGAAATTAGTACTTTAACTATTGAAGCTTATCACTTTTTAGTCAGTATAGCTCCAGAAACTTTAGAAAAAGACAAAGCAGAATACACAAAAACAACTACATCAGTAAATATTTTAGATTTCTACATGGAAAAAACAGTTCTATATGTTCATTTTCTTGATGGAAGCAAATATGAATATTTTGGTGTTCCTAAAAATACATATATAAAAATGGTTAACGCTGAATCACCAAGTAGATTTGCGAGACGTCATATTTATAATAATTTCT
Source organism: uncultured Flavobacterium sp. (assembly GCA_964559365.1). Classification (GTDB taxonomy): domain Bacteria; phylum Bacteroidota; class Bacteroidia; order Flavobacteriales; family Flavobacteriaceae; genus Flavobacterium. Next base: position 31,319 of record CAZLGK010000013.1, on the reverse strand, counting down.
TATACAGAAGCGCTAGCAAATTGGTCGCTGAAATTTAAAAATCATCAAATGTTATCTTTTTAACATTTTATTAAATACCAATCGTCCTATTTTTGTAGGACGATTTTTTTATTTTGGAAAACATAAACTTTAAAGTATATACATCTATTTCAACTCTTCCGGAAAACTGGAATGAAGTAGCTGCATCAAATCATTTTTTACAAATTCCTTATTTACAAGTATTGGAACAATCAGCCCCTGTAAATATGGAGTGCTTTTATATTGGAATATTTGAAAAAGATAAATTAGTTGGCGTTCTTCTTTCACAATATTTAGATTTAAACAAGCTTGATTCATTTGGGGAAAGAGATAACTACTTCAAAAAACAAATAAGAAATTTTATTTTCAAAAATTTCGCATCACATGTTCTCTTTATTGGAAACAATATGATAACAGGACAAAATGCATATGCCCTTTCTAAAGAAATTGAACATAAATGTTTAAGTAAATTATTAATTGATTGCAGCAATGCACTTATTATTTACTTTAAAAATAAAGGAATTAAAATACACATTGTTTCATTTAAAGATTTTTACAAACAAAACTCAACTCTGTTCAAAAAGAATTATTTTAACAACCTTTACGAATTTAACGCACAACCTAATATGATTTTCAATTTAAATGAAAATTGGAAATCAAAACATGATTATGTTTCAGCATTTACTAAAAAATATAGAGATCAATACAAAAGAGCGCATAAAAAGTACAACGGCATAGTTGAAAAAGAGCTCAGCTTAGAAGATGTAATTCAACACAAAGACAGAATTAACGAACTTTATCATTATGTTGCTAAAAACGCCCCATTTAATACTTTTTTCTTAGCAGAGAATCATTTTTTAGCTTTTAAAAAACAATGCGGTCATCGATTTAAAATATTCGGATATTTCTTGAATGAAAAACTAATTGGGTTTCATTCACTTTTACTCAACGGAGAAATTTTAGAAACATACTTCTTAGGATACGATGAGCAAATTCAAAAAAATAATATGTTGTATTTAAATATGCTTTACAACATGACTGAGTTTGGAATTGAACACAACTTTAAAAAAATTATATTTGGAAGAACAGCTTTAGAAATAAAAAGTTCTATAGGAGCAGAACCTGTTTATATGTCTGGATTTATTTTACATACTAATTCGTTCTTGAATAAATATATTGGTAAAATATTTCAAAAGCTTGAACCAAACTTAAAATGGAATCAACGTCATCCTTTTAAATAAAAAGCCAATTAAATTAATAATTGGCTTTTTATTTAAAATGAATCAATTTCTTCTTGAACAATTTCCCAGTCTTCAAGCAACCTATCTAATTCTTTCTTTTTCTTCTCATATGCAGTGAAAAAAGCCGCATTTTCAATTAACTTATCGTAATTTGAAGCAAGTTCTTTATCATCTTTTTGAATATCATTTTCTAATTGCTGAATTTGACTTTCAATTTTACTTAATTTATTTTGTAACGTTTTATTTTTCTTTTGATCGTCATAAGACATATTCTTCGTCTTATTCTTTTCTTTAGGTTTAGCAACTTCTTCTACCTTTTCAAAAGCTCTCATATCATTTGCTTTCTTTTGCTCCAAGAAAAAGTTTATATCTCCTAGATATTCACGGATTTTTTGATCTTTAAATTCATAAGTTACATTTGCCAAACCTTGTAAAAAATCTCTATCATGAGAAACCAGCAACAAAGTTCCTTCATATTTATGCAAAGCAGCCTTTAAAACGTTCTTAGATTTAATATCTAAGTGATTGGTTGGCTCATCCATTAAAAGTACGTTAATAGGCTGTAAAAGTAATTTACAAAGCGCTAACCGGTTTCTTTCTCCACCCGAAAGGACTTTTACTTTCTTATCAACATCATCCCCTCTAAAAAGGAAAGAACCTAGCATATCTCTAACTTTAGAGCGATTAGAATCTGTAGCTGCTTCGAGCATAGTATCTAAAAGTGTTTTCTCTCCGTCCAAATATTCAGCTTGATTTTGAGCAAAGTACCCTAATTGAACATTATGACCTAATTTAACATTTCCATCATATTCGAACTCATTTACAATAGCTTTAATAAAAGTTGACTTACCTTGACCATTTTGACCTACAAAAGCAATTTTACTACCACGTTCAACTAATAGAGATATGTCTTTTAAAATCGTTTTATCTCCATAAGACTTGGTAACATGTTCAGCTTCCACAACTACTCTTCCAGGAACTTGAGAAACAGGAAATGAAATATTCATTACTGAATTATCATCTTCATCTACTTCAATACGTTCAACTTTATCTAATTTTTTAATTAAAGATTGAGCCATCGAAGCTTTAGATGCCTTTGCTCTAAATTTCTCAATTAACTTTTCAGTTTCTTCAATTTTTTTGGCCTGATTTTTTTGAGTTGCTAATTGTTTTTCGCGAATTTCATGACGCAATTCTAAATACTGAGAATAAGGCTTATTAAAATCATAAGCTTTGCCTAATGAAATTTCAATAGTCCTATTGGTAACATTATCTAAAAACATTTTATCATGTGAAACAATAACAACTACTCCTGAAAAGTTTCTTAAAAAACCTTCTAACCAAATGATACTTTCAATATCTAAATGATTTGTAGGCTCATCTAGAAGTAAAATATCATTTGATTGTAGAAGCAACTTAGCTAACTCAATTCTCATTCTCCAACCACCAGAAAACGTATCTGTTTGATTATTGAAATCTTCACGCTTAAAACCTAAACCTAAAAGTATTTTTTCTGTATCACCTACATAGTTATAACCACCTAAAACTTCATAATGATGAGTTACATCACTTAAATCTTCAATAATTTTCAAATATTCCTCAGACTCATAATCAGTCCGGCTGATTAATTGATGATTTAATTCGTCTATTTTAAGCTCAGCTTTTTTAATTTCTTCAAATGCTTGATAAGCCTCCTCTAAAACTGTTCTCCCTTGTTCAAAATCAATATCTTGACGAAGAAAACCCATTTTAACTTCCTTTTCAGTTGCAATAACTCCTGAATCGGGCTTAAAGTCTCCAGCAAGGATTTTCAACATAGTTGACTTACCTGCACCATTTTTCCCTACTAAACCAACTCTATCACCCGAACCTAATCTAAAAGTAACCTCTTCAAACAAATATGTTCCGCCAAACGAAACCGACAAATTATGAATATTTAACATCTTATTTTTGTAATAATTGTTACACAAATAGAGACCTTAATTGGTATCTTTGTATAAAATATTTTGCAAATGTTAAAAAAAGGATCCAAACTATATAGTATTTTAACAGGAAGTTGTCCTAAATGCCATGAAGAAAGTATGTATTTGAATAAAAACCCATATAATTTAATGGAAATTTATAAAATGCATGAAAAATGTAGCCATTGTAATACAAGATATAAAATAGAACCTTCTTTTTTTTATGGTGCAATGTATGTAAGTTATGCTGTTGGAATAGCATTTGCTGTTGCAGCGTTTATTATCACAAACGTATTTTTAAATACTTCATTAAAAACATCATTTATTGCAATAATTATAACATTGATATTAGCAATGCCATTTATTATGAGAGTATCAAGAAATATTTGGGCAAATATTTTTATACACTATGATAAAAATTGGAAAACAAAAAAGGAGTTATAAATTAGCTTCTTTTCTTATAAATTCTTGAAATATCAATTTCTTTATCTAAAGGTCTATTATTTTCTATAAATTCGAATAATTGATTTGCTAAAAAAGGGCCTAGCATTACACCCCTTGTACCTAGACCATTTAATATATGGATGTTTTTATAGTCAGGATGAGTTCCTACTAAAGGCCTTCTATCTTTAACTGTTGGACGAACACCGGCAAAATGGTCAACAACTTCATAATTACAGTTAATTAACTCATCTAATTTATTCAACAATTCATTTTTTGCTTCTTTGGTTATAAAGTTAGACTTGTCTTTCCAATCATATGTAGCTCCAACTTTATAATAATCATTACCAACTGGAATAATAAAAATACTAGAATTAATAATGGATTGAATATTCAGATTCGGAGAGTGAATCAACAACAATTCTCCTTTAGTACCATCTAGAGGTAAATTAGCAAAAAAAGGATTAGAATGCATGCCAAAACCCTCAGCAAAAACTACATGCTTGGTTTTAATATTTTTATAGACAATATAGTCAGATTTAAATTCAAAAAGTGAGTAATCAATTCTCTCAGAAAACAAAAGATTAGCCTTTACTAGAAATTTAGAATATGAATTAACTAAACATTTAACATCTAAATATCCTGTATGCAAAACTTCACCAAAACCATATTTCGCATTTATAGAACTATTATAATTATCCAATAAAACTATAGAGAGATAATTAGATAAATTGGGCTTATCTGAAGCCTGAAACCAATTATTTTGTTCCTCTATGGAGTTAAAAACTCTATGCACGGGAATTTGGTAATCAAATTTACATAAGAGTTTTTCTTCTAAATTCTTATAAAAAACTGAAGATAATGCTAGTTGTTCATTTGCTTTCCAAACTTCACTAAAACGTTTTAATATAACTGGATTATACATACCACCAGCAACCCTAGAAGATGGCTGAGAATTGTCATCGAAAACTAAAATGGACTTGTTGTTTTGGAGCGCAAATTCAGAAAATGAAATTCCAGCAATTCCAGAACCAACAATTAAATAATCTATCATAAAACAAAAATAAAAAAAACTCTCACCATTGGTAAGAGTTTTTTAATGAATTGGAGAAAAACTATATTAATAATTCCACATGTCTTGTTCGAAATCTCTGATTTTTTCTTTAACACGCTCAGATTCTAATAACTGCATTTGAGCATTTTCTTTCATGTAATCTTTAATTAATCTGTCACCGTAAACGTTTTCTTCTAAGTAGATAACACTTGTAAAACGACGAGCATTTAATAAATGATCGAAAGTGAAAGGCATTGCTGAATTCCTATCATTAAAAGCTTTAGCTTCGTGAAGAATATCTCTAGCTGATGGGAAATATACCCAGAATAATTCAATATAATCTTTTACATCATTATTCATTGTATATACATCAGGAACAACTGGGCAGATACCTAACATTCTATACTTTAATTCACCTTGACGCTTATCAAAGTACCAGTATCCAACGATTTTGTATGCATCAACATGAAACGCTTCTATTTCAGTTTTAACAATATACTCATCAGGAATGGTCTCACCAGCATTATAATATTCTCTACCCGCATCGGTAGTATCAATAAACACTAAAGAAGATTCAATATCTTTTAAAGATTTTTTATCAGTAAAATAGCTAGAATCGTAAACTTCAGTTATTTTACCATCTTTAATACCCTCAATAAGCACTTTATATAACGGCTTTCTATCAGGGCCTAAATCACCTTCAATAGGAAAATAAAAAGGAAAGTTAACACGTTCATCTAAGTCAATAATTTCCCATGTACGCTTACCCATCAAGATATCTCTATCATGAACATAACCATACGGCATTGGCTTATCATTATCAGCTACTAATTCAGCTTCAGTCTTCTTACCTATTTGATCAGGTGTTTTTGCATTTAATAAATTAGATTGAGCGAAGGTAAAAGTTGAACTTAAACCTAATGCAACTACTAATATAAGATTTCTCCAATTCATTTTATATTCTTTTAATTTATAAATAAACAATAAAAATTTACTTATTACTTATTATTTAATTTCATAAGTTGCAGGGGCAGTTTTCTTTAATAAGATTGAACTACCTCTTAACTTAGTTTTAATTTCAGAAATGACAACTAAATCACCTCTACTTGCTTTTGCAATGGCCGCTCTAGCTCTACCATCCATTTTATTTCCAGAAACAACAATAGTTGGTTGACCAGGTACTTTAATGTTAAATCCAACAACATCAATACCTAATTCAAAATCAAAATCTTCTAATTTTGCACCTACAGTAGAAACTTCTAAACTGTTCTTAGGACCAGTTGCAGAAGATTCTCCACGAATAGTTCCCATTGGAGCAGGAATATCTTTAATTCTAAATATTTTCTTATCAGCAACAGGTTTACCATCAGGTAATTTACCAGTTACATTAATAGTAACTTCACGTCCTTTACCAGGATTCATGTTATATTTACCAACACCAGAACCTTTAGACAAACCAGCACCAGAAGCACTAACTTTATCATCTGAAATACCAGCAAATGAAATTGTCATTGGGTTAGTTACACCTCTATATACAACATTCATCTTATCTGCAGAAATAGTAGCAGAATTAGGTCTTGGAACTACAACATAATTCCCTTTAATTGGTAAACTAACAACTTTACCACCTTCGTCAAAATTAAAAGAACCTGTAATTTCATGCTCACCAACACTTCCAGCATTGAAAGAGAAATTAGCTTGACCAGCTTCAGCTTTAACAGTTTGACCATTAACAATAACTGACTTAGCTACCAATGAAGGGTCAAACTTACCTAAGATTACTTTCCCTTTAACTTCTTCACCTTGGAAAAAAGCTGATTTTTCAGGAACAACTATAGGCTGATAAGCAGTTAAAGAAGCTGCTGCAACTAAGTCAGACTGAAACATTCCACTAATAACATCACTTTCAGTAGTCTTAATATCACCTTGAATTTGAGATAATTTAGTAACTGTAGCAATTAAAGGGAAACCTTTATAATTATAATCTAACCAGTTTAAAGTTGTACCTGCACTTTTAGATTTAACAGGAAGTGTAGCAAATCTTGCTTCAATTTTTTTCATTTCTGGATCAGAAATAGAACTTCCTCCTGCTTTTTTAATTTCAGATGCAAAAGAAGCCATCTTATTCAAAAAGTCTTGACCTTCTTTTGTTGGTTTATCACCACTGAACCATAATTCATCAACTACATCTCCTTTATCCATAGCCTCAAATGGTAAATTACCATCTTCATCTTTTTCTAAATCTGCTGTAATTTTTGTTTTAATACCCTCAATGTAAGCATTAAAATCTTTAGCTAATTTTCTGATTTTATCAACTTTAGCTTTCTTTTCACCAAATTGACCTGGTTGATCAGCTGCTTTTTGGGCTAATTGCTCAAATGAAGACTGATTACGAACATCAGCGATTGCATTTGATTCAATTATTTTATTATTTAAAATACCAAAAGCAGATAATACCTCTTTTGACATATTCATAGCTAGCATTGCGATGAAAACCAAATACATTAGGTTTACCATCTTTTGTCTAGGGCTTAATTTTCCTCCTGCCATTTTTCTGTAATTAGTTTTTGATTATTAATTTAGTTAATTTTCGATAAAACTAATTATCCTCTGTTATTCATAGCAGTTAACATACCTCCATAAACTGAGTTTAAAGATGCGATGTTAGAAGTCATAGACTGCATTTGCTCTTTTAATTTAGCTGCGTTATCAGCAATTTCTTTATTAGCTTCAGCATTTCTTGAAGCACTTTCTAATTGTACTTTGTATAAACTATTTAAAGCTTCCATTTGAGCTGCTGCTTGAGACATTTCTTCAGAATACTTCTTTTGTCCAGCCATAGCTTCTACAGTCGGAGAAATACTCTTAGCAGCACCTTCAAAATTTTTGATACTTGCACCTAAGCTTTCCATTAAAGCACCATCAATTTTAGCTTCTTTTAACATATTGTCTAATTTTTGAGACAATAATCCTTGAGCTTCAACTGGATTCTCTTTTTTAGATTTACTATCATTAGCTACTCCGTTAGCTAATTCAGGGTAAACTAATGTCCAATCTAAATCAGTTTCAGGCTCATCAAATGCAGATAATCCAAAAATTAAAGCTTCAGTAGATAAACCTACAATAAGCATTAAACTAGCTCCTGGCCAGTGCATTAATTTAAATAATGCTCCGATGATTACTACTGCCGCTCCCATACCGTAAGCGAAATTCATTGCTTTTTTGCTTAAAAATCCCATAATAAAATTTGTTAGTTAGTTAAGTTAAAATATAAAATTGGTTAATATTTATTATTTAGGGCTTGTCCCTGTTGAACCTGTACCCATATAATCCTGTACCGTTCTGAATCCGATATAACTTCTTGCTGAATCAGCATACTCAAAGTCACGTGTTGAAACTTGCAAGAAGTAACCAACATCTTTCCAAGAACCACCTCTTACAACTTTACGTTGATTTTTGCTGTCTGGAACATTTGGATTCATTGTAGAAACAAACTCATAAGCAGAAGGATCATAAGAAGACTGTGTCCACTCTGAAACATTACCCGCCATATTGTATAAATTATAATTATTTGGTTCATAAGACTGCGCTTCTACAGTATATAAAGCTCCATCCGCAGCATAATCACCTCTATTTGGTTTAAAATTAGCCATAAAACAACCTCTGTCATTTTTAGCGTAAGGACCACCCCATGGAAAAGTAGCAGACTCAATACCACCTCTTGCAGCATACTCCCACTCAGCCTCAGTTGGTAAACGGAAAGAATTTACTTGATCTCTTCCTTTTTTCTTTTTAATATATGAATTCTTATACAATGTTCTCCAAGCACAAAACGCCTTTGCTTGGTTCCATGAAACTCCCACTACAGGATACTCTCCATAAGCTTGATGCCAAAAATAATCATTATGCATTGGCTCATTATATGAATAAGCAAAATCTTTAATCCAAGCAGTTGTATCAGGATACACCTCTATTGGCTTAGTATTTTCATAAAGACCTTTACGACCTTTTTTCTTAACAGCTTGGTTCCAATCAACTTCTCTAAATTTAAACAATAATTTAGAAACGTCTAATGTTTTTAATCCATTATACGACTCAGATTCTGGCAAATACATAGAATCCATTACCTCAACATAATACTCATCTGGATACTCTTGAGGATCATTTAATAATTTAATATCTTTATTCAACTTTCTTCCAGCATACATATCATCATCAGTACCAACACTATAATAGTTCTCATACATATACTTATCGTAAGCAGACATCTCTTCTACATTTGCATCAGCAAAAGCATAATCACCAATACTTCCACCTTCTTTTCCACTTCTACCACCTTCAGCAGGCTTCTCACCCACTTCATCAGCAAGAATAGCAAGTCTAGTTCTTATTGTTGAATCTTTTACCCATTCGATAAACTGACGGTACTCGCTATTAGTAATTTCAGTTTCATCCATGTAAAACGAACGAACCGTTACTGTTTTTGTTGGAGCGTCTTGGATATTTGCTAAATCATCATCTGATTTACCCATAATAAATGCTCCACCTGGAATTAACGTCATTCCATAAGGCTTTTCTGGATGCCATTTTTTCCCTTTAACACCTACTAACTCACCTCTATCACCTTTACTACAACTAGCAAAAAATGACAAAATCAACGTAAATGCAAATAACTTCTTCATATAAACTGGGGTTAATTATAATTTTTCTTTTAAAGGCGTAAACCTATTTAATAATTTTGAAAAAAACAATTATTTTTAAAAAAATCTTAAAAATATATTAAAATTAACAAAACTAGGTCTTAACCATTTTCTTATGTGTTTTATTTTATAGTATATTTCTTCTTTGCGCCTTCCACCACCTTTCGGGCATTTCTCCCTCGCACGAGGCTAAATAATCTTCATACGAACAAGGTAATAACGTATTTCTTTTTAATTTATTGTCAATATTTGAAATAATAGGGATTTCAATCCACCATCTACTGGTTTTATCACTCTTATAAAAAACTAATTCATCTTCATCAATTAGAACTGTGTATTTTAAATAATTCTCTTTACTCCCAAAAGGATACTCATTCGACCTAAAACTATAACCTTCGAGAAAATACCACACAACTTGAGCAACCAAATTAAACTCTACTGATGAGTGATTAAAATTGAATACTCCAAAAGAAGTTACTTTATCACTAATTCCAGCATATCTTGAAATCGCACAAATCTCTTTCCCTGAGAAACCGTTTGGATTAAATTCAATAAAATTACCTGAAGAAGAAGACTGAACAGAAGTCATATCTATACTTACAAAATCTGCATCCCTAAAAACAGGCTCTGAAATAGCAATATTATTTGAAATTTCACCAAGTCGATAAGCCTCAAAGTAAAGTTTATCAATTAAATCAATCTCTTCTTGAGAATTATAATATGTTTGATAACCAATATTACTAAAATTAAAGAGGTTATTTGGTTCTTCTACAACTATATTTGATAAGAAAGAATTAGCCAAGTTAGCGTTTTCTTTTGAGAAATCAAATTTATTATCTACTGAAACAAAATTCACCATTTGATCTAATCCGTCATAAGATCTATATATAGGATAAGACAAATCCTGACTACCTCCTATTACAATAGGTATTATATTTTTTTTTAATAAATCTTCACAAACAGTTTGTACTAAAAAATATGTATCCCTTAAAGCTTCTCCTGCCTCTATCGTTCCTAAATCAGCAATTGAAATATTCCAATTTCCAGGATATAAACCATATAGAATTTTTCTAAATCCATCTAAAGAATTTCGAACATTTTCTTTTTCTAAACCCCGAAATTCATTCACTCCAATTATAGCTATTGAAATTGTATCTAAATTAGGAAAATCACTGTCTGTATGTAAAGTGATTTTTTTTCCTAACGATTGAACAGATAATTTTTCAACATGCTCAATACAAGATTTTGACAATGGTTGTAAAAAATCAAAAACCATATGTTATTTTTTTGCAGTTTTTTTCTTTACTGGCGCTTTCTTTTTGGCAGCTGCTTTTTTAGCCGGTGCTTTCTTCTCAATTATTTCTTTAACCTCATCTAAAGTTAACGCTTTTGCATCTATATCTTTACTTAACTCAATTTTGACTTTGCCTTTCAAAATAACAGATCTTCCCCAACGCGCTTTTTCAACTCTAATTCCGTCTTCTTTCCAATCGTGAATTACTTTGTCAATTTCTTTTTGAATTTTATCTTCAATAAGTTCAACAATATCATTTTGAGATAAGCTTTCAAAATTATATTTTTTATTCACATTAATAAACATTCCATTCCACTTTATAAATGGTCCAAACCTACCCACTCCTTTTTGCACCGGTAAGTCTTGAAAAGTTGCAATTGGAGCATCGGCAGCTTCTTTTTCGGCAATTAACTCTTTTGCTCTATCAAAAGTAACATCTAATGGATCCTCGCCTTTTGGCAAAGAAATGAACATTTTTCCAAAACGAACATACGGACCAAATCTACCATTATTTACCTCAACCTCTTGCTCTTTATAATCGCCTAACTTTTTTGGTAATAAAAACAAATTCAATGCCTCTTCAAGAGTAATAGTTCCAATATTTTGATCAGACATTAAACTTGCAAATTGTTTCTCATCGTCTTCTGCTTCTCCTATTTGAGCCATAGGACCAAATTTACCTAAACGCACAGAAATTGGCTTGCCCGATTTTGGATCAGTTCCTAATATTCTCTCTCCACTTTCTCTTTCTGCATTCTCTTCAACTTCCTTAACATTTGGGTGAAATTTAGAATAAAACTCATTCATCATATTTGCCCAATTAATATTTCCTTCCGCAATTTCATCAAAATCCTGCTCTACTTTTGCAGTAAAGTTATAATCTAAAATTGTTGAGAAATTTTTAACCAAAAAATCGTTTACAATTGTTCCAATATCTGTTGGAACTAATTTACCTTTATCTGAACCTACATTCTCACTCAAAACTTGAGATTTAATATTTGAGCCTAATAATGATATTTGTGTATATTTTCTTTCAACTCCTTCCGAACTTCCCTTTTCAACATAATTACGATTAATAATAGTCGAAATTGTTGGAGCATAAGTAGAAGGACGACCAATACCCAATTCTTCTAATTTTTTTACCAAAGAGGCTTCAGTATAACGAGCCGGAGGCCTAGAAAAACGCTCAGTTGCTTGTATATAATTATTTGACAATTTTTCATTTACTTTCATCGCTGGCAGCATTCCTTCTTGTTCTTCCTCATCATCATCGTGTCCCTCAAGATATACTTTTAAGAATCCTTCAAACTTAATAACCTCTCCGCTAGACACAAAAGTTTCATTATGGTTATTTGCTTCAATTTTAACATTTGTTCGTTCTAATTGCGCTTCACTCATCTGAGATGCCAAAGTTCTTTTCCAAATTAAATCATACAAACGAGCTTGATCTCTATCTATATTCACAGTATGCAGAGACATATCCGTAGGACGAATTGCTTCGTGAGCTTCTTGCGCTCCTTTGCTTTTTGAAGTATAATTTCTTGGCTTACTATATTCTTTACCATAAGAACGAATAATCTCTGCTTCAGCAGAAGACATTGCTTCATTTGACAAGTTAACACTATCAGTTCTCATATATGTTATTAAACCTGCCTCATATAGCCTTTGAGCTATTTGCATAGTAATTCCTACAGGCAAATACAACTTTCTTGCGGCTTCTTGTTGTAATGTCGAAGTTGTAAATGGAGCAGCTGGAGATTTTTTGGTTGGTTTTTTCTCTAAATCAGCTACTTTATAATTAGACCCTATATTTTTTTGCAGAAAATCTTCAGCTTCTTTTTTTGAATTAAAGTTTTTAGGAAGTTTTGCTTTAAAAGATTTTCCTGCTTCATTTGAAAATTCAGCTGTAACAGAATACGTTCCTTGCGGATTAAATTGTTGAATTTCGCGTTCACGTTCAACTATTAATCGAACTGAAACTGACTGAACTCTTCCTGCAGACAAACCTCCTTTTACTTTTTTCCATAAGACCGGAGACAACTCATAACCAACTAATCGATCTAAAACTCTTCTTGCTTGCTGCGCATTTACTAAATTATAATCAATTCCTCTTGGATTTTCAATTGCTTTCTGAATTGCAGACTTAGTTATTTCATGAAAAACAATTCTTTTTGTTTTGTCTTTATCTAAATTAAGCTCTTCAGCTAAGTGCCAAGAAATTGCTTCTCCCTCACGATCTTCATCGGAAGCTAACCAAACCATTTCAGCTTTCTTTGACAAGTCTTTTAGTTTTTTCACCAAAGCTTTTTTATCTGGAGAAACTTGGTATTTAGGTTTAAAGCCATTTTCTACATCCACACCAATTTCTTTAGATGGTAAGTCTGCAATATGCCCATAACTAGATTCAACTTGAAAATCTTTACCTAAAAATTTCTCTATTGTTTTTGCTTTTGCAGGTGACTCAACTATTACTAAATTCTTTGCCATTATAAAGTTTGTTTGAGGCAAAAGTATGGGTTTTTTTTAAATTTTAAGTTTTTAGAAATAATTTTACGATAAGATTTTACATTTTAAAGTAAAATACTCAACGAAAAATCTGTCAAGTTGTCATATTTTACTTTTTAGTATTATCTTTGCAATTGCAAAAAAGAGAAAGAACTTTTATGGAAAAGATAATTGATGAGAAGAAACAAGGTACTAAACTTGTTTTAGAAGAAAAAAAAGAAAATACTAAAAAGCTTTTTATAGAAAGTTATGGTTGCGCAATGAATTTCTCTGATAGTGAAATTGTTGCTTCAATTCTTAACAATCAAGGTTACAATACAACCCAAAATCTAGAAGATGCTGATTTAGTCTTGGTAAATACTTGTTCTATTAGAGACAAAGCTGAGCAAACTATTAGAAAAAGATTAGAAAAATACAACGCAGTAAAACGCGACATTAACCCAGGAATGAAGGTAGGCGTTTTAGGCTGTATGGCAGAACGATTAAAAGAAAAATTTCTTGAAGAAGAGAAAATTGTCGATTTAGTTGTTGGTCCAGATGCTTATAAAGATATACCTAATCTATTGAACGAAGTTGAAGAAGGTAGAGATGCTATTAACGTAATACTTTCTAAAGAAGAAACCTATGGAGATATTTCTCCTGTGCGCTTAAACAGTAATGGAATAAACGCTTTTGTATCAATTACAAGAGGGTGTGATAATATGTGTACTTTTTGTGTTGTACCGTTTACAAGAGGTAGAGAACGAAGCAGAGAACCTCAAAGCATTCTAGATGAAATTGCTGATTTATGGAATAGAGGTTTTAAAGAGGTGTGTTTATTAGGGCAAAATGTAGATAGCTATTTATGGTATGGCGGAGGACTTAAAAAAGATTTTGAAAAAGCTTCAGAAATACAAAAAGCAACATCAGTAGATTTTGCACATTTATTAGATATGTGCGCAAAAGCATTTCCTAAAATGCGTTTTCGATTTTCTACTTCAAACCCTCAGGACATGCACGAAGAAGTACTGCATGTTATTGCAAAATACCACAATGTTTGCAACTACATTCACCTACCCGTTCAAAGCGGTAGCACAAGAATTTTAAAAGAAATGAACCGTCAACATACACGTGAAGAATATATGGCTTTGATTGATAAAATAAAGCAAATTATTCCTGATTGTTCTATTTCTCAAGATATGATAACTGGTTTTCCAACTGAAACTGAAGAAGATCATCAAGACACTTTATCTCTTATGAAATATGTAAATTACGACTTTGGTTATATGTTTGCTTATTCTGAAAGACCAGGAACTCTTGCAGCTAGAAAACTAAAAGACGATGTGCCTGAAGAAGTTAAAAAACGTAGACTTCAAGAGATTGTAGACTTACAACAAGAATTATCACTAGAAAGAACACAACGCTTCGTTGGCAAAACAGTTGAAATATTAATTGAAAAAGAATCTAAAAAATCAGACAAACATTGGTCAGGAAGAAATTCAGAGAATACAGTAGCTGTTTTTCCAAAAGAAAATTACAAACCTGGCGATTTTGTTTTAGTCAAAATAAACGATTGTACAACTGCAACACTTATAGGTGAGGCGATTGGATATTCTGAAATGCAATAATCATGGAATCTATACAGGCCATAAAACAAAGATTTGAAATCATTGGAAATGATCCAAAATTGAATCGTGCCATTGAAAAAGCAATACAAGTTGCTCCTACTGATATTTCAGTATTAGTTACAGGAGAAAGTGGTGTAGGTAAAGAAAGTATTCCTAAAATCATTCACTCTCTCTCACATCGTAAACATGCTAAATACATTGCCGTAAACTGTGGTGCAATTCCAGAAGGAACAATAGATAGTGAGCTGTTTGGACATGAAAAAGGTTCTTTTACAGGAGCAACAAATGCTCGTGATGGATATTTTGAAGTAGCTGACGGAGGAACAATTTTTCTTGATGAAGTGGGAGAACTACCCCTAACAACACAAGTTCGTTTATTACGCGTTTTAGAAAATGGAGAATTCATTAAAGTTGGTTCTTCTAAGGTTCAAAAAACAAATGTTAGAATTGTTGCGGCCACAAACGTAAACATGTTTGAGGCAATAGAAAAAGGAAAGTTTAGAGAAGATTTATATTATCGTTTAAGTACCGTTGAAATTTCACTTCCTCCTTTAAGAGAAAGAAAAGATGACATCCATTTGTTATTTAGAAAATTTGCCGCCGATTTTGCTCATAAGTATAAAATGCCGCCTATTAAATTATCTAACGAAGCTGTTCAATATCTATTACAATATAGATGGAATGGAAACATTAGACAGTTAAGAAATGTTGCCGAGCAAATTTCTGTTTTAGAAACAAACAGAGAAACTTCTTTAAATACTTTAAAAGCTTATTTACCCGAACAAGGAACCAATTTACCTTCTGTTGTAAATACAAAAAAATCTGAAAATGATTTCAGTAATGAACGAGAAATTTTGTATAAGGTGCTTTTTGACATGAAGAGTGATTTAAATGATTTAAAAAAACTAACTCTTGAATTAATGCAAAATGGTAATTCTAAAATTCAAGAAGATCATAAAAATTTAATAAAAAGAATTTACGATAAAAACGAAGATAGTTCTATCTTTGAAAATGAGAACAAAACAGAGCTCCTTCCTTCTTCTAAGAATGAAATTATTCAAGAAGAATTTTTAGATAATGATGAAGACGACTCAAATTATCTTTTTGCTGAAACTGTTGAAGAAGAAGAAACATTAAGTCTTGAAGCTAAAGAAATTGAGTTAATTAAAAAATCATTAGAGCGTAACAACGGAAAAAGAAAAGCAGCAGCAGACGAGTTAGGAATTTCTGAAAGAACACTTTATCGAAAAATAAAACAGTACGATTTATAAACTAAACATGAAAAAAGTTATTTATATATATCTATTCGCAATAAGTCTAATTTTAAATGGTTGTGGCGTTTATAATTTTACTGGAACAGGAAAAATTGACGCTGAAACATTTCAAGTCAATTATTTTCAAAATAATGCCGATTTAGTTGAACCAGGAATTGAAAGAACATTTACAATTAGATTACAAGAAATTTTACAAAATCAAACAAGTTTAAATCTTACTGACCAAGGCGGAGATTTACTATATGAGGGAGAAATTGTTGAGTATAGAATTACTCCAATGACTGCAACTTCTAATCAAACAGCTGCTCAAAACAGACTTACAATTGCTGTAAATGTACGTTTTTCGAATAAAAACAAAGAAGATGATAATTTCGAAAAAAGATTTACATTCTTTCATGATTATGACGCAAACGAACAAATGACAGGAAGTAGATTAACAACAGCTTTAGATGAAATTTTCGAGAGAATAACACAAGATATATTTAATGAATCATTAGCAAAATGGTAATTTAAAGAACAAATAATTTGAACACCAACGATTTAACATACTTACTCAACAAACCTTATGCTTTAAATGAAAAGCAAACTATTACATTGGAAACAGTTGTTAATGAATTTCCGTATTTTCAAGCAGCAAGAGTACTTCATTTAAAAGGACTATTAAATCAAGACAGTTTCAGATACAATTACGAATTAAAAAAAACAGCTGCACATACTGCTGATCGCACAATATTATTCAATTTCATAACTTCAAATGAATTTACAACTATTCAAAACAACTTAATTGAAGAAGAAATTGAAAATATTAATAATATAAGTGTTATTGAGAGTGAAATAATTGAAGAAATAAGAGTTACAAATTCCGAAGTAGAAATTACTAATGAAAATAATGATTTAGAAATTGGAAAACCTATAGTTTTTGATAACAAAGAAAAACATTCGTTTCAAGAATGGCTACAATTAACAAAAATTTCACCAATTGAAAGAGAAGAGCCTTTAAAAAAGGAAGAAATTAAAGAAGAAAAACAAAAAAAAATAGAGATTATTGATCGATTCATAGAATTAAATCCAAAAATTTCACCAGTAAAAGAAAACACTAAAACTCCTTCTAATATTAACATCAATAATGACGAACCAACGCATCTAATGACAGAAACATTAGCAAAAGTATATTTAGAACAAAAAAAATTCAATAAAGCAATTCAAGCTTATGAAATTTTAATTTTGAAATATCCAGAAAAAAGTAGTTTCTTTGCAGACCGAATAAAAAAAATAAAAGATTTACAACAAAATAATTAATTATGGGATTCACAGGTTTTTTAATCGCAATAGCATTAGTTTGCTTTTTATTAATATTAGCAATTATGGTTCAAAACCCTAAGGGTGGAGGATTATCTTCTTCTTTTGGAGGTTCACAACAAATGGGTGGTGTACAAAAAACAACAGATTTTTTAGACAAAAGTACTTGGACTCTAGGTGGTATTTTAATCGCATTAATATTATTATCTACACTTGCTTTTAACAACGGAAACACAAGTGGTTCTAAAATATTAGGAAATGATGACGCTGTTGCTCCTGTAACTACAACAATCGCTCCTACTCCTGAAGCTACTCAACAACCTACTGAAACTGAAACTCCTAAAGAGGAAACAGCAAAATAAACTAGAAATAAATATTAAAATGCCAGCATGTCAGTGCTGGCTTTTTTTTTACAAGAAAAATTGTCAGAAAAATGCTTTGGCACAATTTCTGAAAATAAATATCTATCAAAATAAAATTAAAAAATATAATAAATTATGTCACTAAACATTAAACCACTCTCAGATCGTGTAGTTATTGAGCCAATGGCTGCTGAAACTACAACTGCCTCAGGATTAATTATTCCAGACACTGCAAAAGAAAAACCACAAAAAGGAATAGTAGTTGCAGTTGGAAATGGCAAAAAAGATCATACAATGACTGTTAAAGTTGGCGACACAGTATTGTATGGTAAATATTCAGGAACTGAACTTAAATATGAAGGTAAAGATTACCTTATAATGAAAGAAGAAGAAATTTACGCTATTATCTAAAGTAAATTGCATTTTGTGTAATGTACAAAACTTTAAACATTTAAAACTCAATCAATTTAAAAAAACAAAAAAATGGCAAAAGATATAAAATTTGATATAGAGGCAAGAGACGGATTAAAAAGAGGTGTTGATGCCTTGGCTAATGCTGTAAAAGTTACTTTAGGCCCAAAAGGAAGAAATGTAATTATTAGTAAGTCTTTCGGAGGACCATCAGTAACAAAAGATGGTGTTTCTGTTGCTAAAGAAATTGAATTACAAGACCCTTTAGAAAACATGGGAGCTCAAATGGTAAAAGAAGTTGCTTCTAAAACTAATGACTTAGCTGGTGATGGAACAACGACAGCAACGGTTTTGGCACAAGCTATTGTAAAAGAAGGGTTAAAAAATGTTGCTGCCGGTGCAAACCCAATGGATTTAAAAAGAGGAATTGATAAAGCTGTTGAAGCTATTGTTGAAGACCTTGGAAAACAATCACAAACAGTGGGTAGCTCTACAGATAAAATAAAACAAATTGCATCTATTTCTGCAAACAACGACGAAACAATTGGAGAATTAATTGCAACTGCATTTAGTAAAGTAGGAAAAGAAGGGGTAATAACGGTTGAAGAAGCTAAAGGTACAGATACATACGTTGATGTTGTAGAAGGAATGCAATTTGACAGAGGATACTTATCGCCTTATTTTGTAACCGATGCTGACAAAATGATTGCTGAGTTAAATAATCCATACATTTTATTATTCGATAAAAAAATATCAAACTTACAAGAGTTGCTACCTATACTTGAGCCCGTTGCTCAATCTGGAAAGCCTTTGTTAATTATTGCAGAAGATGTAGACGGCCAAGCACTTGCAACTTTAGTAGTTAACAAATTAAGAGGTGGATTAAAAATTGCTGCTGTAAAAGCTCCTGGTTTTGGAGACAGAAGAAAAGCAATGTTAGA
The DNA here is from genome assembly GCA_964559365.1 of uncultured Flavobacterium sp. Lineage (GTDB taxonomy): Bacteria > Bacteroidota > Bacteroidia > Flavobacteriales > Flavobacteriaceae > Flavobacterium. Next base: position 12,211 of record CAZLGK010000013.1, on the reverse strand, counting down.
AGACATCGCAATTTTAACAGGAGGAACTGTAATAGCAGAGGAAAGTGGTTATTCATTAGAAAATGCAACTTTAGAAATGCTAGGTACAGCTGAAAATGTTACAATTGACAAAGACAATACTACAATTGTAAATGGAGCTGGCTCTCATGATAACATAAAAGCTAGAGTAAACCAAATCAAAGCTCAAGTTGAAACTACAACATCAGATTACGATAAAGAAAAATTACAAGAGCGTTTAGCGAAATTAGCTGGCGGAGTTGCTGTACTATATGTTGGTGCCGCTTCTGAAGTTGAAATGAAAGAGAAAAAAGACAGAGTTGACGACGCTTTACACGCAACTAGAGCAGCTGTTGAAGAAGGTATAGTTGCCGGTGGTGGAGTTGCTTTAGTAAGAGCAAAAGCTGTTTTAGCTAAATTAAAGGCTGAAAATGCTGACGAAGCTACTGGTATTCAAATTGTAAACAAAGCTGTTGAAGCGCCTTTAAGAACTATTGTAGAGAACGCAGGAGGTGAAGGTTCTGTTGTTATTGCTAAAGTATTAGAAGGAAAAACTGATTTTGGTTATAATGCTAAAACAGGAGAATATGTTCAAATGCTAAAAGCAGGAATTATTGACCCTAAAAAAGTAACTAGAGTTGCACTTGAGAATGCTGCTTCAGTATCAGGAATGATTCTTACAACTGAATGTGCACTTATTGATATTAAAGAAGAATCTGCTCCAATGCCTCCAATGGGAGGTGGAATGCCAGGAATGATGTAAATTAAAATCTTCTTAACTACAAAAAAACCGATTAGAATTCTAATCGGTTTTTTTAATTCTTTTTTTTATTACATTCTCTCATATTTACAACAACCGTGTAAATTATTATAAACTTCGTCTTCTGCTTTTATTTTACCAGCATCGTGTCCTACTTTTGCAATTGCTTTTTGAACATCCTCAGAAGAACATTTTGTTTCGTCTATAATTAAATGAATATCTTTGTGGTCTTCATTCCAGTTTGCGATTTTTACTCCTTTAACTGAAAATGCTGCTTTTTCTATTCTCTTCTTACACATATCGCAATTTCCTGCTACAGCAAATTCAACTTTTTTGTTTTTATTTTTTTTCTCTTGTGCAAATCCATTAATTGATAAAAAAGAGATTAAAACTATTAATACAATATTTTTCATTTTATTTATTTTTAAAGTTATTATTTTATTTTAAATCGTAATCCTGCATAATACATTTGTCCAAAAACTGGACCATAAACCATACTGCTATCAAAATATCCGTTAAATGGATTTTCTGCACTAACAATTGCCATATCTTGTCTGTAGTTCCCAAGATTTTCTCCACCAAAATAAACTTCGAAAACACTTGAAAACGTTCTGGTAATTTGGGCATTTACAACTGCAAATGAAGGTGCATATTCATCTAATCTATATTGAGGTAAATTACTCGCTGTATTTGGTAACCTTTGTTTTCCTAACCAATTATAAGTAACGTCAAATTTCCACTGTTGACCTTTTTCTTTAATATGCGTTTCAAAAGCAACATTAGTAAAAAAACGATGCTTCGCTTGCAATGCTCTTTGTAATTGACTAGTAGCAAATTGTGTTTGAACATCGTAATATTTATAAGCCGATTTAATGTTTAAGTGTTTAATTGGCTCAATACTAAACTCAGCTTGAAAAGAATTGGCAAAACTTTTCCCTTTTAAATTTGAAAACACAACTTGTTGTGGGCTAAAGTCTAAATCTACAACTGCTTGGTTTTGAAAATCAGTTACATAATAATCTAAAGCAATTTCAGAATCTTTTCCAAATATTTTAAATGTTTGACTAAAGCTTAGTCCGTAATTCCAAGCAATTTCAGGATTTAATCCGTATAATTTTCCATCAGTGTTCAAGATTGAAAAACTTCGAGATGAAGCAAATAAATTTTGATTTTCTGCAAATATATTAGCCGCTCTTTTTCCTCTTCCTACTGAAGCTCTAATAACAGCATTTTCCCAAGGATTGTATCTAATATGTAAGCGTGGCGTTATAAAAGTTCCTAATCTGTTATGATTATCAACTCTTGCTCCTGCTACCAAACTAAAATCATCTAAATTGTCATATGTATATTCAAAAAAAGCTCCAATTGAATTATCAACTCTTGAAAAGTCTTTAGAAAAATTTAAAGACACAAACTCATCATAAGCATCATACGTGAAATTAATACCTGTTGTAAATTTATTCTTAGTATTATTAATTATGGAATTAAACAATAGATTTGAATAATAGCTTTTCTGATGAATATTATATTGATTAAAACCAAAATAAGAATCTTGTTTATGAGATTGAAAAGAGTTTTGAAATCCAATACTTTGGTATGGCATATCTGGAAAAACATAGCCTGTTTTATTTGAAATTTCAATTTTCTCAGTGTTAATTTCACTACCCCAAGCATTTGTAGTAAATTTATCTACATCTGGGTTATAATTCACTTGACCTGATTGTTTATCATCTTTCATATAACGAACATTTAAGAAACTTACAATTCCTTTTTTTGCATCGTTATACTGCCAGCGGTTTAAGATATTCACTTGTTTTCCAATTGGATTATCTAAAAAACCATCTTTATTCATGTCGTTTTTCAATTGTCTTGTATTTCCATGAATAAATAATGTGGAGCTCAATTTATCAGAATATTTTTGATTAAAGTGGGTGTTTAATTCAAATCTTCCATCAATAGCCCCGTATACATTCAGAAAAAAAGGAATATCGTTTAATGGTTTTAAAATCTCATAATTAATTTGACCCGAAATACTTTCGTAACCATTAATTACACTTCCTGCGCCTTTTGTAATTTGAATACTTTCTACCCAAGTACCCGGTACAAAAGATAACCCATACGCTTGTGATGCACCACGAACAGATGGAATATTTTCTTCAGCAATTAAAATATAAGGACTTGTTAATCCTAACATTTTAATTTGTTTGTTTCCAGTTATTGCATCAGAAAAATTAACGTCTATTGACGGATTAGTTGAAAAACTTTCCGATAAATTACAACAAGCTGCTTTTAATAACTCTTTTTGTCCCATTGTCTGTAAGTTAATAGAACTTGTATATGAGTTTTTAGTACTTTTTACTGTTTTAGAAACTGTGACTTCATTCAAAGTTGTTACGGCAATCAATTTTATATCAAAAGAAGTAGAAGCTGTAACTTCTATTTTTTGAGTTTTAAATCCTATATAACTTATTAACAAGTTATTTGTTTCTGGTGTAGTTTTTAGTGTAAAATTTCCATTTTCATCAGAAGTTGTTCCAATAGAAGTTCCTTGCCAAAAGACATTTGCTCCCATTAATGGAATATTATCTTCATCTAAAATTGTTCCTTTAATTTCTGAATTTTGAGCAAATAATGATGATGAAATAAAGAGTAGCAATACTGCTATTTTTTTATACATAAGTATTTAATTTAATGTTTTTAATTTCGATTGAACGGAGTTAAAACATTAAATTAAGCGTATAATACTAATTGACAATATAGTGTATAAAAAGGCGGTGCATTTGAATTACAATAAAACGAAATGATTTCTTTTTTAGAAACAAAATCATTCTTTTTAATTGGTAATACTGTTTTACAGTGTGTAAAATAAACAGCATTAAAATCAACTTCAGGATAATTGGATAAAAAATTGTCGTTCTTTTCTTGAGTTTTGATTACTTTATTTGAACAACAAGTATCATTTGATTTTTCAATTGCACAACAAGATTTTACATCTTTTACACAAATCTCCTCTAATTGTGTTGTAAATGAAATTCCAGCAATTTTATCTTTACAATAATGCACATTAATAGCCAATCCTAAATTTAAAAATAGGATTAAGATTGCTAAAAATAAAGTGGTACTTTTTCTAAATTGCATATTGCAAAGTTATTATTATTTTTTATTTCTAATAGTTAATAAAAACTAAATTTCAATTACTTGTCCTAAATAAGGAACAACACAATCGAAATTATATTTTTCTTGTATTTTGATACGAAGTTCATCTGAAGCCATATTTTCACCATGAACTAGGAATATTTTTTTTGGTTTTTCTGTCAAATCACTCAACCAATCTAAAAGATCTTTTTGATCTCCATGAGCTGACAAACCTTCAATTAAAAATACTGAAGCTTTAACCCCATAATATTTACCATACATTTTTAATTCTTCTGCTCCTTCAAGTAATTTTCTACCTCTTGTTCCTTCTGCTTGATAGCCCACTAATAAAACTGAATTTTCAGGTTTTGAAATATACCTTTCTAAATAAGATAAAACACGTCCTCCAGTAATCATTCCACTTGCAGCTATAATAACCTTAGGTTGTTTATCATAAATAGCTTCTATTGTGTCTTTGTAATCAGAAATCAAAGTAAACATACTGCACATTTCTTCACACTCAGCATTTGTTAATTTATGCCATTTGCTATTTTGTTGAAAAACCTGCAAAACACTTATTCCCATAGGTGTATCTATTATATAAGGGATATTCGGAATTCTATCTTGCTTTTTAAGCCGCCAGAGTAAGTACATTACAGTTTGAACCCGTTCAACAGCAAAGCTAGGAATTACAACATTTCCATTCTTTTGAAACGTATTATTAATTAACAATTCCAAATCAAATAAAGGATCATTTTTTGGATGTAAACGATTTCCATAGGTGCTTTCTATAAAAACATAATCTGATTTCTTAGGTTTTACAGGTGGAAATAGCAAAACATCATCATCTTGACCAATATCACCTGAAAAAACTAATGTTTCATTATTAACATGTAATGAAATTGAACAAGCTCCTATAATGTGCGAAGCGTAAAAAAATGAAAAATAAATATTATCTGTTATTGTTACATCTAAATCAAGATCTACAACTCTAAACAACGGAATTACTCTATTAACGTCTTCAACCGTGTAAAGCGGAATTGCAGGTTCATGCTTTGAGTATTTTTCTTTGTTTGCTCTTTGAGCTTCTTCTTCTTGAATTTTCGCACTATCATACAAAATAACTCTAGCAATTTCCTTTGTTGGTGAAGTACAAAATATTTTTCCTCTAAAACCATCGTTTACTAACTTTGGTAACCAACCACAATGATCTAAATGACCATGAGTTAAAATAACATAATCAATATTTTCTGGAGTATAAGATAAAGGCTCTCTATTAAGTTCTCGAAGCATTTTAACACCTTGAAACAAACCACAATCTATTAAAACAGTTGCTTCATCTGTTTCTACTAAGAATTTAGAACCTGTAACTGTCCCGGCTGCACCTAAAAAATGAATTTTCATAATTACATGTTTAATAATTGATTACACTCTTTTTGAACATTTTTTAATCTAGACTGACTTAACTTTAACTTCGCAAATCCGTTTTTATGATGTATAAGATTATAAACTGTTAAAATATCTTGAAGCAACAAAACTTCTTTTTCCGCAATTGTCAAAGTAGTTAAGCATGTTATTGGATATACTCTATATTGTTTTACAATATCTTTTAATCCATTACCTATTGGGTAGTCCCAACTTAAAAGTGATAAACCAGAGCATTCTCCAAACTTTATTGCTTCAGAAGTGAATTTATTATTGGTAACTAACCAACATTTAGTAATTTTATCATTTGAAGAAAAAAGAGTTATTGTATTTAATTTTATATCATTAAACCTTGACAAAATATACATTGGTATTTTAACATCAGTTTTGACCTCTTGACTTCCATGAAACTTACACTCCACCATTGCTACATGATCTTCTTTTTTTATTAAAACATCTATTTCATGTGAAGTACATTTTCCTTCTAAAAAAGAATTTGTTATAGCTTGATATCCCTGTAACTCAAATAATCGAGAAATAAATTTCTCAAAATAAAAACCAGCTGGTCCAAGCGCCATTATTCCTTGCTTTAAGCCATACCTTGCAGCATGTGCTTTAGAAATGCTTTTAAGCTTCTGAAAAGCTAACTTATATATTTTTTTTGAAGGAATGCCTTCATAAAATTGAGGCTGTATCTCTTTTAGAATTTCTTTTGCAGTATGAAAATCAGCTCCAGAAGAAACTAACGATTTAATTAGTTTTTCTTCTTTAAAACTAACAATTTCACCGGAAAATTTTTTGATTTTCATAAGCTATTTAAGATATAGCTCTAAGTTAACGAATTAATTTATTCTTTTGGTAATAAAACGCCGGAATAAATAAAACCAAAAGTATGGGTTGAATTAAAAACCTTCTAATATAGAAAAGAATCATAAAATCAGGTTTTGAAGTGTTTATATAAAAGTAAAATATAGTAATTAAGACTAGACCTATAAATAAATACAAATAAGTCACTATCCTTAATATGCTTTTTTCTTTAAACAACTTGAATATTATAAATATTGAAAGTAATGAATTTAAAGAAAACCTAAATAGAAGATTTAAGAAAAGTTTAATTGAATCAAAGTCGGGCAACGATTTATGAAAATACTCAGATTTATAAAAGGCAATAAATGGATCATAGAATATTTCCGATTCAAATGTTCTAACAAAAGCTAATAAAACAAGAGAAATTACAATAAAGAAGACACTTAATTTACTTTTAATCATTTTCGTCATTATTACCTGAAAACTTTAAAACCCAACCAACCCAAAGTAAAAATACTACTCCATAAATAAACAACGGAAAAACAGTCCCATGCAATAAAACCTCATATTGTGGATAATAATATAAGGAGTAAGTTAAAAGCGCAATTCTTACAATATTCAACACATAAATTAAAACAGTTCCAAAAATAATATAAAAAAAGGTCCTTTTAAAGTTACTTGAAAAAGCGAAAATAAATGCCGCAAATAAAATAATTACACTTACTGCATTACAACCTTCAATTATTCGAGACACATATTTTCCTTTAAAAAATATTTTAATCGACGGCTCAAATTCATGATCGATAAGATTACTTTCTTGATTAAAAAAATGCAATAGATTATTTGTATTGTGAGCCACAATAGTAGAAATTGAATCCACCTCGTTCAATAAAGGATTATATTGATTTAAATATTGCTTATAAATAAAAGCAAAAACTGCATAAAACAGTAAAAACTTAATAAGAAATTTAAAAAAAAGTTTATGTTGTAACAATAAAGATTTCAATTCATCTATTTTTAACAAAAATATATATTTTTTTAAACTATAGATTAAATACTTTTGTAAAAAAACAAAAATGAATTCAAAATCAATATTAAAGACTACTAAAGATATTGTTAATAGCAATTCTACAAGAGATGAAAAACTATTAAACATTTGCAAATTACTAAACGAAAATATTGAGTATTATAATTGGGTAGGTTTTTATTTTGCAAATCATCAAACAAAAACTTTACACCTAGGACCATATGTAGGTGCAGAAACAGACCATACTGTAATTCCATTTGGAAAAGGAATTTGTGGACAAGTTGCAGTTTCTAATGAAAACTTTGTTGTTCCTGATGTTTCTGCACAGGACAATTATATTGCTTGCAGCTTTACTGTTAAATCAGAGATTGTAGTTCCATTATTTGTGGATGGTAAGAACATTGGCCAAATAGATATTGATTCTCATGAAATAAACCCTTTTACTGAAGCAGATGAAATTCTATTAGAACAAATAAATTCAGAAGTAGCAAAATTATTTTAAACGAAAAAAAAATAATTTACTTTTCATAATTTACTTTTCATAATTATTTCTATATTTGCAACCGAATTGTAAAATACAATTCATACATAATAATCATTTAAAATAATATTAGCATGTACTTAACTAAAGAAGTTAAAGCTGAAATCTTCGCTAAACACGGAGGAAATGCAACAAATACTGGTTCTGCAGAAGGACAAATTGCATTATTTACACACAGAATCACTCACTTAACTGAGCACTTAAAAAGAAACCGTCATGATTACAATACAGAGCGTTCATTAGTGCTTTTAGTAGGAAAGAGAAGAAGTCTTCTTGACTACTTAAAGAAAAAAGATATCTTAAGATATCGTGAGATTATCAAAGAATTAAACATCAGAAAATAATCATACTAAAGAGGTGCTCGCGCGCCTCTTTTTGTTTTAAATATTTTGACAGAAAAAGTTCGTTTTTCATTGGGTACACTACAACAACTACACTACACTACAACACAACTAACCCTTTGTTCAATTAAGAATTAAAAAATTATGATTCCACAATTATTTGTAGAAACCATCGATTTAGGTGATGGAAGAAACATCACAATCGAGACAGGTCGTTTAGCAAAACAAGCTGATGGCTCTGTAGTAGTTAGAATTGGAAACACTGTCATTTTAGGTACAGTCGTTTCTTCAAGAAAAGCAAGCCCAGGAATTGACTTTTTACCATTAACTGTAGATTATCGTGAAAAATTTGCAGCAGCAGGTCGTTTTCCTGGAGGTTTCTTTAAAAGAGAAGCGCGCCCAAGTGATAGCGAAGTATTAACAATGAGATTAGTTGACCGTGTTTTACGCCCACTTTTTCCATCAGATTACCATGCAGAAGTTCAAGTAATGATTCAATTAATGTCTCATGATGATGATGTTATGCCTGATGCTTTAGCAGGATTGGCAGCGTCAGCAGCACTTGCATTATCCGATATACCTTTCGAAACATTAATTTCAGAAGTTAGAGTTGGTAGAATTGACGGTAAATTTATTGTTAATCCTTCACAAGCTCAATTAGAATTATCTGATATTGATATGATGATTGGTGCTTCAAAAGACTCTATCGCAATGGTAGAAGGTGAAATGAAAGAAATTTCAGAAGCAGAAATGCTAGAAGCAATTAAATTTGCTCACGAACATATTAAAGTTCAAATTGCAGCTCAAGAAAGATTAGCAAATGCTTTTGGTAAAAAAGAAGTTCGTACATACGAAACAGAAAAAACAGACGAAGCTATTCATGCGAAAGTAAGAGAAGCTGCTTATGATAAAATTTACGCAATTGCATCTAAAGGCTCAGCTAAACATGAACGTTCAGCAGCATTTGAAGAAGTTAAGGAAGAAGTTAAAGCTTTATTTACAGAAGAAGAATTAGAAGAAAACGGAGATTTAGTCTCTAAATATTTCCATAAAGTAAACAAAGAAGCAGTTCGTAACGTAACCTTAGATCTAGGAACTCGTTTAGATGGAAGAAAAACTACTGAAATTAGACCTATTTGGTGTGAAGTAGATTATTTACCATCAGTTCATGGTTCTGCATTATTTACACGTGGAGAAACTCAAGCTTTGGCAACTGCAACCTTAGGAACTTCTAGAGAAGCAAACCAAATTGACTCACCTTCACAACAAGGAGAAGAAAAATTCTATTTACATTACAACTTTCCTCCTTTCTCAACAGGAGAAGCTCGTCCTTTAAGAGGAACTTCAAGAAGAGAAGTTGGACATGGAAACTTAGCACAACGCGCTTTAAAAAATATGATTCCAGCTGATTGTCCATATACAATTCGTATTGTTTCTGAGGTATTAGAATCTAACGGTTCTTCATCTATGGCAACAGTTTGTGCTGGAACATTATCATTAATGGACGCTGGTGTTCAAATGATTCGTCCAGTTTCTGGTATCGCAATGGGATTAATCACCGACGGAGAACGTTTTGCAGTTTTATCTGACATTTTAGGTGACGAAGATCATTTAGGAGATATGGATTTCAAAGTAACAGGAACTTCTGAAGGAATTACAGCATGTCAAATGGACATTAAAATTGACGGATTAAAATACGAAATTATGGAGCAAGCATTAGCACAAGCCCGTGATGGTCGTTTACATATCTTAGGAAAATTAACTGAAACATTAGCTCAACCAAGAACTGACGTTAAAGATCATTCTCCAAAAATTATTACAAGAAGAATTCCAAATGCGTTTATTGGAGCATTGATTGGACCTGGCGGAAAAGTAATTCAAGAATTACAAAAAGCAACAGGAACAACAATTGTTATCAATGAAGACCCAACTACAGAAGAAGGAATTGTTGAAATTTTAGGAACAGACCCAGCAGGAATTGAAACGGTTATGGCTAAGATTGATTCAATCATTTTCAAACCTACTGTAGGAGAAGCTTACGAAGTGAAAGTAATTAAAATGTTAGATTTTGGAGCCGTTGTAGAATATACAGCTGCACCAGGAAATGAAGTTTTATTGCACGTTTCTGAATTAGCTTGGGAAAGAACAGAAAATGTTGCTGATGTTGTAAAACTAGGGGATGTATTTATGGTAAAATACTTCGGTATTGATCCAAAAACAAGAAAAGAAAAAGTTTCTAAAAAAGCTCTTTTACCTAGACCTCCTAGAGAAGAGAAAAAAGAAAATAAAGAAGGTTAATTTCTTTAATTAAATCAAAAAAGCCACACAATGTGTGGCTTTTTTGATTTAATTAAAGACCAAATATGAATCAAAACCACTAATTTTTAAAAAAAATAATATTTTTTGTAACTTTTTTATACTATGTAACGTATAATAATCTGAATACTTAAATTTACCGCAAATTAATGAGACAGCTTAAAATCACCAAGCAGGTAACTAATCGTGAAACTGCTTCCCTAGACAAATACCTACAAGAAATTGGAAAAGTGGATTTAATTACCGCTGACGAAGAAGTAGAATTAGCTCAACGTATAAAAGCTGGTGATCAAAGAGCACTAGAAAAATTAACAAAAGCCAATTTACGTTTCGTTGTATCGGTAGCTAAACAATATCAAAATCAAGGACTTACACTTCCCGATTTAATTAACGAAGGAAACTTGGGCTTAATTAAAGCAGCTCAGCGTTTCGATGAAACTCGTGGATTCAAGTTTATTTCTTATGCTGTTTGGTGGATTCGTCAATCTATATTACAAGCATTAGCTGAACAATCTCGTATTGTTCGTTTACCATTAAACAAAATTGGTTCTATTAACAAAATCAACAAGATGTTTGCTTTACTTGAGCAATCTAACGAGCGTGCACCTTCTGCTGAAGAAATAGCAAAAGAATTAGACATGACTGTTAATGACGTTAAAGAATCTATGAAAAATTCTGGACGTCACTTATCAATGGATGCACCTTTAGTTGAAGGAGAAGATTCAAATTTATATGACGTTTTACGTTCTGGTGAATCTCCAAATCCTGATAGAGAATTAATTCACGAATCATTACAAACTGAGATTGAAAGAGCTTTAGAAACATTAACTCCTCGTGAGGCAGATGTGGTTCGTTTATACTTTGGATTAAGTGATCAACACCCAATGACCTTAGAAGAAATTGGAGAAACTTTCGACTTAACTCGTGAGCGTGTGCGTCAGATTAAAGAAAAAGCAATTAGACGCTTAAAACATACTTCTAGAAGTAAAATATTAAAAACATACTTAGGATAAACCTAAATAAAATTAACAACAGTTTTAAAAACTGTTCGTTTTTTGATTGATGATTGAAACTCCGGCTGATTACCGGAGTTTTTTTTATTAACACATTATTTACACATACCAATATTCAATAACAAAAAAGTAAACCTATAGTAAATAAACGATAACAAGTAAGCAGAATTAATCATCTAATATTGCGGTTTAAATACTAAACCAAAAAAAAATGAAAAAAATTGTATTATTTATAATACTTGCATTTGCATCAAACCAGATTGTCAATGCACAAAAAAACGGAATCATATCCGGTAAAATTACTGAGGCTGAAACTAACTTTTCACTACCTGGAGCAACAATAAAATTAGAAGGTATTAATAAATATACGTACTCTAATCAAAATGGTGAATTTGAATTTTTAAATATTCCTGAGGGGAATTACCAAGTTGAGATTACTTATATTGGTTATGAAAAACAAACCCAAGAAGTAAAAGTGGAAGCAGGCAAAAACACAAACATAAAATTTGTGTTAATTACGGCTTCAAATGAACTTGAAAATGTAGTTGTTATTGGAGACCGTCTAAGAGGGCAAGCAAAAGCTTTAAATAAACAAAAAAGCAATCAAAATATTACAAATGTTATTTCATCTGACCAAACTGGTCGTTTCCCAGACGCAAATATTGGAGATGCACTTAAAAGAGTTCAAGGTATCACCATGCAGAATGATCAAGGTGAAGCTAGAAATATAATCATAAGAGGTCTAGCTCCTAACTTAAACTCTGTTACCTTGAATGGAGATAGAATTCCATCTGCTGAAGGAGATAATAGAAATGTTCAAATGGATTTAATTCCAGCAGATATGATTTC
>CAZLGK010000012.1:0-32359 GCA_964559365.1 uncultured Flavobacterium sp. | reverse complement strand
CCAAGGACCCTCTGATTAACAGTCAGATGCTCTAACCAACTGAGCTAAGAAGGAAGGTGTGTTACCTTTAATGCGGTGCAAATATAAGTTGAAAAATTATTTTTACAAACAATTTTTTAAAAAATATTAGAAAAATTTATCTGCGACTAATTGATAGATGTCTTTTCCAAAGGTTAAAGCCATTAAAGTCAGTAAGATAATCATTCCAAATGTCTGTACTCTTTCGGCTGCCTTTATACTTAATGTTTTTCCAGTAATCATTTCTACAATTGTAAATAAAGCATGTCCGCCATCTAAACCAGGAATTGGTAATAAATTCATAAACGCTAAACCTATTGAGAACAATGCTGTAAAATTCCAAATAAACTCCCAATTCCAAGTATCGGGTAATCGACGTGCAATTCCAACTGGACTTTGAACTTGCTTATATGCTTCTGTTTTTGGACTTAAAATTAATTTAAATTGTTTTACATTGTAAACTAACAATTGCCATGATTCTTTAACTGCCGCAGGCATTGCTTCTCCAATACTTAATTTATTGATAACTTGATAGTCGTCTTTATTCATGCTGTTTTGAATGAAGCCTAATTTTCCATCTTCACCAACCAAAGTTTTAATTTCAATTATACTATTGTTTCTAGTAACTTCTAATGAAACAGTATCTTTTTTATGTTTTGATAATTCAGCCCCTAATTCATCGAAATAAGTAATCTTAGTTCCGTTAATGCCAACAATGTTATCTCCTTTTTGCAATCCTGCTTTTTCGGCTAAACTGTTTCTAGTTATAGAATCTATAGAAATGTTTGTTAATCTTGCTTGAACAAAGTTTTTTCCTTCAGTAGAAATGATTTTACCTTTCTGTTCATCAGTCAGAGAAAGATTAATTTTTTGACCATTTCTTTCTAAGGTAATATTTTCACTTAATAGAATGTCAATAATTAACCAATTAAACTTTGGTTGAAACTTACCATCAACAGAAATTATTTTGTCTCCGTCTTGAAACCCTACACTTTTACCAATTTCACCAAAAGCTAATCCGTTTTTTTGAACTACTTCTGAAGAAATATATTTTTGCCCTACTGTTGCAAACATTGTAGTGTAAATAAACCAAGCAAGTAATATATTTACAATAATTCCACCAAGCATAATAATTAAACGTTGCCACGCTGGTTTTGAACGAAATTCCCAAGGTTGTGGCTCGGTATTCATTTGCTCAGTATCCATGCTTTCGTCAATCATACCTGAAAGTTTTACATAACCTCCTAAGGGAAGCCATCCAATTCCCCATTCAGTTTCCCCAATTTTTTTCTTAACTAACGAAAAACCAGCATCCATAAAAAGATAGAATTTTTCAACTCTAACTTTAAACATTTTTGCGGTAATGTAGTGACCAAATTCATGAAGAATAACCAATACTGAAAGTATAAATAATATTTGTGCTAATTGAATCATTTTTTATGTATGCTTTTATTTTAAAAAAACAAAAGTAAGGTTTTCACCTTACTTTTTACTATAATTTTATGTGTGAACTATTTTTTTATAAAATTTTTATGAATTACACCTTGATCTGTTGTTATTTTGACAAAATGAATACCTTGTGCTAATTGTTTAACTGAAAAATCAGTTGTGTTTTTAGAAAGTACTAATTGTCCAATGTTGTTGTAGAATTCTATTTTTTCTAAACCTATAGAATTTGGTAATATTATGTGCAATTCATTATCACTAGGGTTTGGAAACAACGTAATTGTTTCTTCTAAAGTAAATTCCTCATTTGATAAAGTTACTGTATTGTTTTTAGAAATAATATCTCTATTTGGGTCAAACTCTACATTTGTAACTTGAAAAGGAACGTTAACGATAAATTCTTGATTATTTGTTGTGTTGTCTAATATGAAATCTTGTGTTTGACCGCCAGAGCCAGATAAACGAACTGTAATTGGCATTTCAAAATAACTTACAGATGCATGAGATTGTGTTTGATTTACTAAAATTCGTGCTTGTCCGGCACCCCAATTTTGTGCAGTAATGGTATAAGTTGGATATCCTTCATTGTAAACCCAATCATTAAAGAATTCGGTTAGGTTTATTCCAGAAGTCATTTCTAAATGATTTTGAAATTGTGGAGTTATAGCATATTCAAAGGCCAATGCTGGATCATCTAGATAATTTCTGAGTGCTTGAAAAAAGTCAGTATCACCCATTACCCAACGTAACATATGAGTTACCATTGAGCCTTTGTTATAAGACAGTCTGCCACTAAAAATTCTACCAACATTTAAAGCTTCGGAATCTGTAAGGTATACTGCTCCATTTGTTTGGGATGTAATATTACTTATTTTACTAGCTTTCCAAGAAACAAATGCAGTAGGTCCATCGATTTCTTCAACAGCAATTCCTGCTGTATATTCAGTTAAACCTTCATTTAACCAAATGTCTTTCCATGTACCACAAGTTACTTTGTTCCCAAACCATTGATGACCTAATTCATGAGCAATTAAACTGCGACTCCATCCACCCATTGATGACATTGTAGCATGTTCCATTCCTCCTCCATAACTGAATTGAACGTGACCATATTGTTCATTTCGGTAAGGGTATGGTCCAAATTTTTCTTCAAAAATATTGAAAATTGTTGTGGTTTGATTTATAGCATTTTGAACTGAAGTGGTGTTGTTTTCAGGATATAGATAATTATTTATTGGAATAAATGGACTTTGAGCTGTACCAAGACCACCCTGTATGTTATATGTAACATAATTAGTAGCATTCAAGGAAATTAAATATGCAGGAATGGGATAATTATGCTGATAATGACGTGTTGTGTTTCCACCAGAAGTTACAGAGCTTTGCAATAAACCATTAGAAACACCAATATAAGAATCAGGACAAGTAATGTAAATATCTACATTGTCAATTTTGTCGTTCAAATCTTGTTTGCATGGCCACCAATCTCTTGCTCCAAAAGGCTCTGATAAAGTGAAAATAACGGGTGTTCCACTATGGGTAGTTCTTGTAAACGCTTGTTCGGCTTGAGGAGGTGAGCCCCCGTAAGTAATTTCTATTGTTGCACTGCTCCCAGTTGTAATTGTACTTGGTAAATTAATGAATAATTGGTAATTGTTTTGAGAATAAGTCAAATTTGTACTATTCATTATTACTGAACTTACTGTTAATTGCGTTGCCATGTCAAAAACAATAGAATTCATGTTTTCTAAAGCTGTAAATGTAGTTGTTACAATACCATCAATATATGGAGTTGTTAAATTTGGGTTTACAGTAAACCGTAACTCATGATAGGTAACGTCGTAATTTAAAGTATTCGGATTTACAAAAATTTCATAGTTTGCAGAAGATGATTTCATTTCACTTTCAACCATTCTTTCGAAATCATTATTTTCAGTCTGTGAATAACTAAATAATGTACTGATTAGCAATAGGTTTAAGAATATATTTTTCATTGAGGTTTAAAAATTTTAGCTAATGTAATAAAATTATTTTGTTTTTAAACTTTAGTTTTTTCAATCACAAAGCATAATCTTATACAAATTCATTAAATTTGTTCCTTAAATTTTATACCATGTTACAAATAGCTTACATCAGAGAGAATAAAGAAGATGTTATTAAACGTTTAGATAAGAGAAATATTAATGCTCAAGATCAAGTTGAGTTAGTGATTAGTTTAGACGAAAAAAGAAGGTCTGTTCAAGCAGAACTAGACAGTGTTCTTGCGGAATCAAATAAACTTTCTAAAGATGTAGGTGCTTTTATGAAAAGTGGTGAAAAAGCGAAAGCTGAAATTTTAAAAGAAAAATCAGCTCAGTTAAGAGATAAAGGAAAGGAATTAACAGAGAATTTAAACCTTGTTGCAGCTGAGTTGCAAGATGAGCTTTATAAGCTACCTAATTTACCTGCAGAGATTGTTCCGGTAGGTAAAACTCCTGAAGAAAATTTAAATATTTTTGAAGCAGGTGAAGTGCCTAAGTTGCACGAAGGTGCTTTACCTCATTGGGAATTAATTAAAAAATATGACATTATTGATTTTGAATTAGGTACAAAAATAACTGCTCCAGGCTTTCCTGTTTATAAGGGGAAAGGTGCTAAATTACAACGTGCTTTGATTTCATATTTTTTAGATAAAAATACAGAAGCAGGTTATACAGAAGTACAAGTACCTCATTTAGTTAATGAAGCGTCTGCATATGGAACAGGTCAATTACCAGATAAAGAAGGGCAAATGTATCATGATGCAAAAGATGATTTGTATTTAATACCTACAGCTGAGGTTCCAGTAACCAATATTTTTAGAGACGTTCTTTTACAGGAGAATGAACTTCCAGTTGCTTATACTGGATACACTCCTTGTTTTAGAAGAGAAGCAGGCTCTTGGGGCGCTCATGTGCGAGGATTGAATCGTTTACACCAGTTTGACAAAGTGGAAATCGTTCGCATTGAAAAACCAGAAAACTCGTATGCTGCGCTTGACGGAATGGTTGAACACGTAAAAGCGATATTACAAGAATTAAAATTACCATACAGAATTTTGCGTTTATGTGGTGGCGATATGAGTTTCGCTTCAGCATTAACTTATGATTTTGAAGTATATTCTACTGCTCAAGATCGTTGGTTAGAAATCAGTTCGGTTTCAAATTTTGAGACTTTTCAAGCAAATAGATTGAAATTAAGGTTTAAGGATAAAGAAGGTAAGAACCAATTAGCACATACTTTAAACGGAAGTTCATTGGCTTTGCCAAGAGTTTTAGCAGGAATTTTAGAAAATTATCAAACGCCAGAAGGAATTGTTATTCCAGAAGTATTACGTAAGTATACTGGTTTTGATATCATAAACTAAACACATACAAATAGTAATAATGTACTAAATTGACGCAAAATGTGTTACTTTAGTACATTGTTTGTTTTTAATAAGTATGAAATTTATTCTCATTAAAATAGCTTTTCTGTTTTCGTTTTTTGCTTTTGCTCAAAACGAACAATTGGCATTGGACTATTTTGAAAAAGGGGATTTTGAAAAAGCTGTAACAATGCTTGAAAGCATTTCAAATAAACAACCAGCTAATTATTATTATTTTGAAAGACTAATTACTTGTTACCAACAGTTAAAACAATTTGAAAAAGCAGAAAAATCAATTGAATATAGAAATAATAAGTACCGTCAACCAATATTATATGTTGAGTTGGGTTACAATTTTCAATTGCAAAAAAACATTTCAAAAGCTGAAAAACAGTATAATTTAGCATTGAATGAGGTGCAAAAAGAACCTAATTATGCCTACCAAATAGGTAATTCTTTTGAAAAAAAAGTGCTTTTAGATTGGGCTTTAAAAGTGTACGATATTGCTAAAAAAGAGAACTCTAATTTAAATTTTGATTATCAGATTGCCTTAATTGAAGGACAAAAAGGGAATGTAGAAGGAATGACTGATAAGTTATTGCAGTTTTCATTTGAAAAACCAGACAATACAAGTTTGGTTCAAAATTATTTGTCTCGTTTTATCTCAGAAGATGCAAACGGAACTTTTACAGCTTATTTAAAAAAAGCATTACTTATTAAAACACAAAAATCACCAGATAATTATTGGAATCAGTTTTTGAGTTGGTTGTATGTTCAACAAAAAGAATTTGGAAAAGCATTTATTCAAGAACGCGCTATTTATAAACGTAATCCAGAAAGTTTTTACAATATTGTTGCGCTTGCTCAATTGGCAATTGGCGATAAGCAAAATGAAGATGCAGCTATTATTTTGCAATTTGTTTTAGAAAACACGCAAGATGTAGGTTTGCAAATGCAAGCACATCATTTTTTAATGAAAATGAAAATTGAATCTGGAAATTCTACAGAATATGAAGCTATTCAAAATGAATTGAATTTATTGCTAAAAAAATATGGCATAAGTCCTTATAGTTTACAACTACAAATTTTAACAGCTCATTTTGATGCTTTTTATAGAAAGGAGCCTAACGAAGGAATTCAGTTGTTAAATACAGCTTTAAAGTTGCCCTTAAATGATAGAGAAGAGGCTGTTGTAAAAATGAAGTTAGCTGATATTATGGTCTTCGATGAGAAGTTTAATCAAGCAATTTTATATTATGCTCAAGTTGAGGAAAATTTAAAAAATGATGAGTTAGCTCATGAGGCTAGTATGAAAATGGCAAAAGCAAATTATTATAAAAATGATTTCGATTGGACTTTTCAACAAGTTAAAGTATTGAAGCAGTCATCAAGTTTATTGATTGCGAATGATGCTATTGCTTTGTTTTTACTCATTTCAGACAACTCTCAAGACAGTGCAAGAACTGCATTAACAGCATATGCTAAGGCTGATTTACTTTTATACCAAAAGAAGAATGATCTGGCATTAAGTGGGTTTTTAAATATTTTAAAGAAATATAAAGGTGATTCAATTGAGGATGAAACATTATTAAAAATTGGACAAATTTTTGAAGCAAAGGAGCAATATTTACAAGCATTATCATACTATAAAAACATCATTGAAAATCATAAGGAAAGTGTTTTTTTAGATGAAGCTTTATTTTATTCAGCTGAAATTTTATGCAAAAAAATAAATGATTATCAACAGGCAAAGCCTTTATATGAAACAATAATTTTTGAACATCCCGATAGTATATTTTATACAGAAGCACAATTACAATATCGAAAACTAAGAGGCGATATTTCCTTTATAAATAAACAAAAAAAATAAAAATGATAATATATAATGTTACAATAAATATTGACGAAAGCATTCATGATAAATGGTTGCTTTGGATGCAACAGAAGCATATTAATGATGTTTTAAAAACAGGATTGTTTACTCAAGCAAAGTTAGTTAAGGTTATGGTTGAAGAAGAAATGGGAGGTACAACATATGCAGTGCAATACTTTACTGAGTCTAAAGAAAAATTAGAAAATTATTATAAGAATCATGCGCCAAGGCTAAGAGAAGAAGGCTTATCTTTGTTTGGAGATAAAATGTTAGCATTTAGGACTGAATTAGAAGTTTTTAGCGAACATTTTCATTCGGGGAATTAATTTTAAAAAGACAAAAAATGTCAGTAAAAGCAAAAAAACACCTAGGGCAACATTTTCTCACCGATGAAAGTATTGCGCAAAAAATTGCAGATTCAATTTCTCTAGAAAACTATTCTAAAATTTTAGAAATTGGTCCTGGTATGGGTGTGCTTACTAAATATTTATTAGAAAAACCTACTGAGACATTTGTAATTGAAATTGATGATGAATCAGTTGAATATTTAAGTTTAAATTATCCAAAATTAGAAGGTAAAATAATTTCTAAAGATTTTTTAAAATACAATTTAAACGAAGTTTTTAATGAAGAGCCTTTTGCCATTATTGGAAATTTTCCTTATAACATTTCTACACAAATTGTTTTTAAAACATTAGAAATGCGAAATCAAATTCCAGAATTTGCTGGAATGTTTCAAAAAGAAGTAGCTGAACGTATTTGTGAGAAGAAAGGGAGTAAAATTTACGGAATTTTATCAGTTTTAACTCAAGCATTTTATGAAGCAGAATATTTATTTACTGTTCCGCCAGATGTTTTTGATCCGCCTCCAAAGGTAGATTCAGGAGTTTTACGATTAAAACGAAAAGAAAATTTCAGCTTACCTTGTGATGAAAAATTATTTTTCAGAGTGGTAAAAACAGCCTTTCAGCAAAGAAGAAAAACCCTTAGAAACAGTTTAAAACCCTTTGATTTTTCTGATAGTTTAAAAGAAGATAGTATCTTTGACCTTCGACCAGAACAACTTTCAGTTGAACAATTTATAGAATTAACACAAAAAATAGCGGCCGATGGAGTTTAAAATCAGCAAAGAATTTATTGCTCAAATAGAGCAACTTATTAGTGAAAATAAAGAACAAGAATTACAAAATCTTCTTCTAGACCTTCACTTTGCTGATATTGCTGAAATCATGGACGAGCTTGATAGTCATGAAGCGAGTTATATTTTTAATGCATTAGATTCGGAAATTACAGCTGAAATTTTATTGGAATTAGATGAAGATGTTCGTGAAAAAATTCTTAAAAAACTTTCGCCAAAAGAAATTGCTGAAGAACTTGATGAATTAAGTACAGATGATGCTGCAGACATTATTGCCGAACTTTCTCAAGAAAGAAAACAGCAAGTAATTTCTGAATTAGAGGATGTTGAGCATGCCAAAGACATTGTAGACCTTCTTCGTTATGACGAAGATTCTGCAGGTGGATTAATGGCAAAAGAATTGGTAAAAGTCAATGAAAATTGGAACGTTCTAACTTGTGTTAAAGAAATGCGTGCACAAGCTGAAAATGTTACTCGAGTTCATTCTATTTATGTAGTTGATGATGAAAATAGACTAAAAGGAAGACTTTCTCTTAAAGACTTACTTACAACTTCTACAAAGACCCCTATTAGTGATGTTTATATACCAAAAGTTGATTACGTAAAGGTAGATACTGAAAATGTTGAGGTTGCTCGTATTATGCAAAAATATGATTTGGAAGCTATTCCGGTTGTAGATGAGCTTGGTAGGTTAGTAGGTAGAATTACTATTGATGACATTGTCGATGTAATAAAGGAAGAAGCAGATAAAGATTATCAGTTAGCTGCGGGTATTTCGCAGGATGTTGAGGCAGATGATAGTATTCTTGAATTAACAAAAGCACGTTTACCTTGGTTGGTTTTGGCTTTATTTGGAGGCTTTATTTCAGTACGTGTTTTAGGCTTATATGAGCCAGCAATGAAAGTTTTTCCAGAGCTGTTTTTCTTTACTCCCCTAATAGCAGCAATGGCAGGTAATGTTGGAGTTCAGTCATCAGCAATTATTGTACAAGGTTTGGCAAATAATGCTCTTTCGGGTTCGTTATTCAATCGTTTGTTAAAAGAACTCTCATTAAGTTTATTAAATGGAAGTATCTTGGCAATAATATTAATTTTAGGAAGCCATTTTTTATTAAATATCGACTATATGACAGGAATTACGGCAGCTTTGGCATTACTTTCTGTAATTATTACGGCTTCGTTAATAGGTACTTTTATTCCAATTATTTTAGATAAATATGGGGTTGATCCTGCCCTTGCAACAGGACCTTTTATAACTACCAGTAATGATATATTGGGAATTATTATATTTTTCTCAATCGCTAAAGTTATTTTAGGGTTTTAAATTTATTTTTTAGTTTGTTTTTGTTTAAAGTAAAATCACATTCTTCAGGAATAATAATGTTTTTGTTGACTTTAATATAATTATATTATATTTATAAGTCGCTACAATATTGTTTTCAAAATCTAAATCATAAGCACTTATTATTCTTCCAATAATGTTTAATGATGATTTTTTCCATAAATTATATATTAAAGCATCCTTTACTAAATAACTTGGAATGTAATTTGAATTTTTTTCTATAATTAAATATGTTTTTCCTATTTTTTTTCTTTTTTGATACTTTAAACTTTTTTTAGATTTTATTTCAACATGGAATAAATATTTTCCGTCAATTAAAGTGTCTTTTAATTGATTGACTTCATATTCTTTAGTTTTAAA
Source organism: uncultured Flavobacterium sp. (assembly GCA_964559365.1). Taxonomy (GTDB): domain Bacteria; phylum Bacteroidota; class Bacteroidia; order Flavobacteriales; family Flavobacteriaceae; genus Flavobacterium. The sequence continues at coordinate 22,797 of CAZLGK010000012.1, read as the reverse complement.
CTCGTAATAGTTGGTTTCTTCTCCAACTACATAACAGTCAAATTTTATATTTAATGTGTTAAAAAAAGAAGACCTTTCAATTTTGGAATTAAAAATTTTAATTCCATTTATATCCTTAAAATTCAGACTTAAACTATCTTTATTTAAGTTTGGTATATAAAATGTATAATTCGGTTTTTTTGAATTAATAAAGTAATAATGATTTAGTTTTTTTTGGTTAACAATAAATCAATGTCTAATTCAATACAATAGTCAAACTCATATATTTTTTGAGCATATAAAGTTTGACTTAATAACATAAGAAATATTACTTTTTTCATTTTTTAAAAGTAAAGAAAAATATTTTTTTGATAAAAGTTTTAGAAAAAAATTATCTTTATATTTTAGAAAGAACTATGTCACTAAACAATATAAAAATTCTTCACATTGACAACAATAATCCTTTGTTGTTGAGTCAATTGCAAAAAATAGGTTTTCAAAACGATGAAGATTTTACTTCTTCAAAAGAAGAAATAGAAGCTATAATTCATAATTATAACGGAATTGTAATTCGAAGTCGTTTTAAAATTGATAAAACTTTTATTGATAAGGCTAAAAATTTACAGTTTATAGCTCGTGTAGGTGCTGGTTTGGAAAGTATTGATTGCGATTATGCACTTACAAAGAACATTCAACTTATTTCTGCTCCAGAAGGAAATAGAAATGCTGTTGGAGAACATGCTTTAGGAATGATTTTATCTTTATTTAATAATCTAAATAAAGCTAATTCGGAAGTTAAAAGTGGACAATGGAATCGTGAATTCAATCGCGGACATGAATTAGATGGTAAAACAGTTGGCATCATTGGATACGGAAACATGGGAAAAGCTTTCGCGAAAAAACTGCGCGGTTTTGATGTAAATGTTATGTGTTATGATATTAAAAACGCTGTTGGTGATAATAATGCAAAGCAGGTTTCTTTGGGAGAATTACAAGAAAAAGCAGATGTGTTAAGTTTACATGTTCCATGGACATCTGAAACAGACAAAATGGTGAATGCAAGTTTTATTAATGCTTTTAAAAAGTCTTTTTGGTTCATTAATACTGCTCGTGGAAAAAGTGTAGTAACTTCAGATTTAGTTGCAGCTTTAAAGTCAAGAAAAATTCTTGGAGTTGGTTTAGACGTTTTAGAATATGAGAAATTATCTTTCGAAAATTTATTTGATGAAGAAAGTAAAAACGAAAGTTTTGAATATTTGCGCCATGCGGAAAATGTTTTGTTAACACCACATATTGGCGGTTGGACATTTGAAAGCCATGAGAAATTAGCGCAAACAATTGTAGATAAAATTAAAGCACTTTATATAGAAGAAAAACTTCCAGAACTGCCTGAAAAACGAGTTACCGGATTAGGTGGTTTTTTCTTTAAATCTAATAATCCTGTTGAGTTAATGGATTGGTATAAAGATCATTTAGGATTAAATATTGATGATTATGGCTGTACTTTTTGGTGGAAAGATGACAAAGGAAATGATTGCTCTACACAATGGAGTGCTTTTGAAGATAAGACTAATTACTTTGAGCCTTCTGAAAAAGAGTTCATGCAAAACTTTAGAGTTGCTGACTTAGAGGGTCTTTTGAAAAAATTATCTGGAGAAGGTGTAACAATTATTGGTAAAATGGAGACTTATGATTATGGGAAGTTTGGTTGGATTCTAGATTTAGAAGGAAATAAAATTGAACTTTGGGAGCCAATAGATAGTTCATTTAAATAAATTAAAGTAAAAAAATATGGAAACCACAAAACCTAGAGAAGACTGGAATCAGCCAAAGCAAAATATTCCTTATTTTAAAGTAGATCCAATAATAGTTCTAATTTTAGGAATAATAACATGTGGATTATATTTAATTTATTGGAACATTAAAATGGCTGAAGTTTTAAATGCTGTAAATAATAAAGAAGTTATTTCACCAACAATTGCTATTGTAACAGGTTGCTGTGGATTAAATTTGTTTTTCTATTGGTTAGTTGGAAGAGACGGACTTCCAAAAGTATATCAATTAACAGGCCAACCTAATAAAGATGATTCAACTTTGCTTTTGATTTTAGGATTATTTTTTCCAATGATTTCGGCAATGATTGTTCAATCAGAAGTTAATAAATTATACAATTAATACTTTTAAAAAAAATAGAATTATTGGAATAATTAGTACAATTTGCGTGCTGATTATTCCTTTTTTAATTTATTATAATAATTCAGGTAATTTAGAAAAAGAACAGTCTTTTTGTCCATTTAAAATGGTAACTGGATTTCCTTGTCCGGGTTGTGGAATTACAAAATCAATCGTTTTTTTCTACGAAGGCAATATTTATAAAAGCCTTTATTATCATTTATTTGGTCCGATTGTAGTTCTTGTTTGTGTTTTTCTTTTAATAAAATTTATTTTAGAGTTTTTTAAGGGTACAGATTTTTTTACAATTTCATATCAAAACAAAAAAAATATGGCTTACATAATTGCAGCCATACTTGTCGTTTATCATTTCCTTAGATTAGTTTACTTTATATCTAATAAAGGATATAACGATATATTAAAGGAGTCTATTTGGATCTAATTATCCTTTTTCTTTTCGTTCAAGTTCTGCTTGAAATTCTTCCATAACTGGCTTCATTGTGCTTTCAGGTATGTCAGATATTTTAATATACATTAATCCATCAACGGCATTGTTAAATAAAGGATCTACATTAAAAGCAACAACTCTTGCGTTTTGTTTAATGTATTTTTTAATTAACACTGGTAATCTTAGATTTCCTGGTTCAACTTCATCAATAATTTTATCAAACTTATTTAAATCAGCTTCCGTTTCATTAAATACAAAATCTTTATCAGCATCTTTTAGTTGTACTTTATATTCTTTTTTCGGATGAACATATTGTGCAACGTATGGGTCGTAATAATGCGATTTCATAAATTCAATCATCAGAGATTTTGAAAATTCCGAAAACTGATTACTAATACTTACTCCGCCAATTAAAAATTTGTGTTCTGGGTAACGAAGTGTAGTATGAACAATGCCTTTCCATAAAAGAAATAAAGGCATTGGTTTTTGTTGGTATTCACTAATAATAAAAGCTCTTCCCATTTCAATAGATTTACTCATCATATCAAAAAGTTCAGGCTCAAATCTAAATAATTCTTGTAAATAGAAACCATTAATTCCATGAGAAGCATAAATATGAGAACCAAGTCCCATTCTATAAGCTCCAGCAATTTGTTGTGCCGTTTCATCCCATAAAAACATATGGTGATAGTATTTGTCGTACTCGTCTAAATCTAAAGATTCATTTGTTCCTTCTCCAACTTCTCTGAACGTAATTTCACGTAATCGACCTATTTCATGTAAAATATTTGGTATTTTATCAGCGGTAACTAAATATACTTCATAGTTTTTACTTTGTAATAAGCGACAATCTGTTTGTTTAAGCAAAGCAACTTCTTCCAAAATGTTTTCATGATTAGCAGACTTTGCAATTTGCTTAGGTATTTTTGTTGTTTTTAATAAAGAAAAGGTTCTAAATTTAGATTCTTCTTCATAAGCATTTGAAAGCATATAGGTTTTCTTTCTTAGAAAATCTCCATATTCCGTTACGTTTTCAATTTCGTTTTGTTCTGCAACAGAAATAGGTTTGCCAATACGAACTTTAATTACTCTGTCTTTTTGAGTTAGTAATTCACTTGGTAATTTAGCAGTTCTTAAAGTTTCATTTAAGTTTGATAAAAAGTAAAAAAGCTTACTATTTTTAGCATGAAAATATATAGGTACAACAGGTACTTTAGCTTTTTTAATGATTTTAATTGCACCTTCTTCCCAAGGTTTGTCAACAACTAATTTTCCGTCTTTATAAGTCGAAACTTCACCCGCTGGAAACATGCCTAACGGTTTTCCGTCGCTTAAATGCCTTAATGTTTCTTTTATACCTACTACGCTAGATTTTGCATCTTTATGGTTTTCAAAAGGGTTAACAGGCATTATGTAGGGCTTCATTGGCTCTATTCGGTGCAATAAAAAATTAGCAATAATTTTAAAATCAGGCTCTTGTTCAAGCATTAATTTTAATAACAATATGCCATCTATTCCTCCTAATGGATGATTTGAAATGGTAATATAAGCACCATCTTTCGGAAGTCTTTTTAAATCTTCTTCAGGAATTTCAAATTTTATTTGAAATTCGTCAAGTATAGCATTTAAAAATTCAATATCTTTTAAATGTTTATTTCTGTTATATATCTTATTAAGAGTAGAAATTTTTAATACCTTCATCAGTAACCAGCCTGAAAAAGTTCCTAAAAACCCATATTTGTCAGTATTTATAGCTTTAGCTACTTCTTTGGCATTAACTAATCCCATTTATTTTTTTATTTAATCTAAAAACAAAGATAACAATTCTCTATTAATTTAAGATAACTATTCCAATAAAGCAATTTGCAGTTTAATTATTCTTTTTATCAATAAAAAACCTTTAAAATACTAAAGAAGTAATTTTATTTTCAATTGTATTTTATTACATTTGAACGAAAACCTAAAACTGAAAATGAAAATCATTTCTTATAATGTAAACGGAATTAGAGCAGCAATATCTAAAGATTTTATTACATGGTTGCAACAAGCTAATCCTGATGTTATTTGTCTTCAAGAAATTAAAGCTATGGAAGAACAAATTCCAAAGCTAGAAATCGAAGCTGCAGGATATCCTTATCAATATTATTTTTCAGCTCAAAAAAAAGGGTACAGTGGTGTTGCAATTTTTTCAAAGAAAGAGCCTAAAAATGTAGTCTTTGGAACAGGTATTGATCATATGGATTTTGAAGGGCGAAATTTAAGAATTGACTTCGATGAAGTTTCGATTATGAGTTTATACTTGCCTTCTGGAACTAATTCGGAGAGATTGAGCTATAAGTTTCAATACATGGATGAATTTCAAGAATACATAAATGAGTTAAAAAAATCGGTTCCAAATCTAGTTATTTGTGGAGATTATAACATTTGTCATGAAGCAATAGATATTCACAATCCTGTTGGTAATAAAAACACTTCTGGTTTTTTACCTGAAGAGAGAGCTTGGTTAGATGCTTTTATGAAAAGTGGATTTATAGATACTTTCAGACATTTAAATAAAGAACCACATAATTATAGTTGGTGGAGTTATAGAGCTAATGCTCGAAATAACAATAAAGGATGGAGAATTGATTATTGTTTAGTAGACAAATCCTTAGAAGGTAAAATTGACCGTGCTTACATTTTGCCAGAAGCAAAACATTCGGATCATTGTCCTGTAGTTGTAGAATTAAAATAACCAATAAATTAAAATAATAATTATGATAAAAAAAGTTGCCCTAGCTGTTGTAGTTCTTGGATTAACTACTTCTTGTGTTTCTAAGAAAATTTATAACGATTTAGAAAACAAATATGCTGATTTAAAGAAAGAGCGAAATGCTTTAGCAGATGAAAATGGAAATTTATCTAATACTAATAACGGGCTTGAGCTAGAAAAAACAACTTTACAAACAGAGTTGGACAAAGTAAAAGCAGAAAGAGATAAACTATCTACTGATTATGCTGCAACTAAAAAGAGCTTGGATAATTTAAAAGCATCATATGCTGCCTTGGAAAAAAACAGCAATGAAGCTTTAGATAGCAACATGAAAAAAAATAGAGAATTATTAGCAGAATTAGAAGCTAAACAAAGTAAGTTAACTGCAGAACAAGAGCGTTTAAATAAATTAAAAGCAGATCTAGAATCGTCAACTAATCGTTTAGCTGAATTAGAAAAAATGATGGCTGAAAAAGAAGCTGGAATGAATAAGTTAAAAGAAACTTTATCGAAAGCTTTAAATGCATTTGAAGGAAAAGGATTAACTATCGAAAATAGAAACGGAAAAATTTATGTTTCTATGGAAAATAAATTGCTTTTCGAATCTGGAAGTTGGACAGTTGGTACTGAAGGAAAAAAAGCGGTAACTGCTGTTGGAAAAGTTTTAGGTGATAATCCTGAAATTTCTGTTTTAATTGAAGGACATACCGATAATGATAAAATCACAGGAACTATTGGTGGTGGAGTAGAAAACAACTGGGATTTATCTACAAAACGTGCAACTGCAATTGTAAATATTTTATCTGAAAATAAAAAAGTGGATAAAAAGAATTTAACTGCTGCGGGAAGAGGAGAATATGCGCCTTTAATGGATAATGATACAGCTGAAGGAAAAGCTAAAAACCGTAGAATTGAAATTATTTTAACGCCAAAATTAGACGAAATTTCTAAATTAATGAGCGAACTATAATCAAAAAAAAACACACATTTTATAGGGATGAATGTAGTAAAGGGTAAAAAAATGTGGAAAAAAGCAATAGGGATTTTCTTAGGAATTTCGTTATTGCTTTTTGCAATTATAACGATAATTATAACGTTCAAAAAAGATGCTATTGTTCAAGAATTATTAGCAACAGCAAACCAAGATTTCAAAGGAAAAATTGCTCTTTCCGGAACGCAAATTTCTCCGTTTGAAAACTTTCCTTATATCTCCATCGATTTAAAAAATTTTCAGGTTTTCGAAACCAAAAAACCAAATGAAAAACCTATAATCAATCTAAAAGATGTTTATGTTGGTTTTGATTTGTGGACAATTATTCGTGGACAATTTGACATTAAAACCATTAAGTTATCTAATGGGAAAGTCAATATTACCCAATACCAAGATAACACGTTCAATTTTGTAAAAGCTTTTGAATCGGTTAAGGAAGTAGATGATCTAGAAGAAGAATTTCACATTGATTTACAAAAAATTAAAATCAAAAATGTCGATGTTCTAAAAACTAATTTAGCCGATAATTTAATTTTAGAAGCCTTCATCAATAATGCAGAAACCCGTTTCAAAAAAGATGAAACTTTTATTAAAATGAGTTTAGATGCTACTTTTGTTTTTAATATTATTAAAGACAAAGACACCACTTTTGTTAGTAATAAGCATTTTTATTTAGCAACTGATTTTTCATTTCATAAAAAAACACATCTTTTAGATTTTGAACCCTCAACCATACAATTAGAAAACGGCCTTTTTGAGATGGAAGGTAGTGTCGATATAGATGACGATTTCAACATGGATTTAGCATTTTCAGGAAAGAAGCCCAATTTTGATTTGTTAATTGCTTTCGCTCCAGAAAATTTAATCCCAACTTTAGAAAAATATGATAACCGAGGCGAAATTTTCTTTTCAACTACTATTAAAGGAAAATCTTCTAATGGTAATCTTCCTGCGATAGAAGCAAAATTTGGTTGTAAAAATGGTTTTTTCGATAACACTATTACCAATAAAAAGTTAGATGAAATGGCTTTTAGTGCTTATTTTACTAATGGTGTAAAAAGAAATCTAGAAACAAGTGCTTTTTATTTAACCGATTTCACAGCAAAACCAGAAGCTGGAAGATTTAAAGGAAACTTGAAAGTATTTAATTTCGTGTCACCAGAAATTGATTTGAAATTAGAATCTGACTTTGATTTAGAATTTCTTTCTAAGTTTTTCAATCTGAATGATTTATCTAATTTGACTGGAAATGTTCAATTGAATATGAATTTCCATGATATTATAGATTTAACGCAACCAGAAAAGAGTTTAGAAAAACTCAACCAAGCATATTCATCTCAACTATTAGTGACTAATTTGAATTTTAAATCAGATAGTTATCATTTGCCAGTAAAGAATTTAAACTTGAAAGCAACAATGGATGGTAATGATTTTAAAATGGATTATTGCAGTCTACAATTAGGAAAATCCAATATAGAATTAGAAGGAAAAATAAGTAATGTCCCGGCAATTATTCATCAAACGAATGGCGAAGTAGTCTCTGAAATTTATGTAAAATCAAAATTGTTAGATTTTAATGAATTAAGCGCTTACGATACCATAAAACAAAAACCTTTTGATGAAAAAATCCGAAATCTTAAATTGAATTTAGCTTTTAAAGGTGCTGCAAACACTTTTTTGAAATCAAAATCATTACCTGTTGGAAATTATTTTATTAAAGACTTATATTCCAAATTTGAAAATTATCCACATGCTTTTCATGATTTTGATGGAGCTTTAAAAATTACAGAAGACGATATTATTATATCTAAATTTGATGGTGAAATTGATGAAAGCGATTTTCATTTTGATGGAAAAATAAAAAATTATAATTTATGGTTAGCCGAAAAAAAAATCGGTGATACACAAATGGAGTTCGATTTGACTTCTAATGTAATTCACTTTAAAGACTTGTTTTCTTACGGAGGTGAAAATTTTATTCCTGTAGAATATCGTAACGAAGATATAAAACAATTAAAATTACATGGAAGAGTAGCTCTTCATTACAAAGATTCACTACAATCAACTGATTTTTATTTGGACGAATTTAATGGAAAATTAAAAGCACACCCATTAAAGTTCGAACAGTTTAAAGGGAATGTTCATTCAGAAAACAATGTTCTTACTATTAATAATGTTTCTGGAAAAATTGGAAAAAGCAACTTTTTACTCAGTGGAACATACCATCAAAAGAATGACGACTCATTCAAGAAAAAAGACGATTATTTCAATTTTCAATCATCATATTTAGATTTTGACGAACTGTTTAGTTACAAAGAAATACAAGTTAATGCAAAAGAAAAAGTAGACCATGATAGCAGCTTCAATCTATTTGAATTGCCATTCAAAAACATGAAAATAGACGCTGTTATTAGTCATTTGAATTACCATAAATATTTGATTAAATCATTGAGTGCTAAAGTAAGATTGAAAGAAAATCATTTTGTGTATTTTGATTATTGTCAATTAAAAGCTGCCGGAGGCTTGGTTGATATCAAAGGCTATTTGAATGGTTCTGACCCAAAATATATTTATTTAAATCCAGATTTAAAGATTCAAAAAGTGAATTTAGATCAAGTTCTTTTCAAGTTTGATAATTTTGGGCAAGATATAATGGTTTCAGAAAATTTACATGGTGTTTTTACAGGTAAAATTACAGGTAAAATTTTATTACATACCGATTTGACTCCAAGAATTGACGAATCATATTTACAAATGGATGTCTCAATTGAAAATGGAAGATTGGATAATTTTAGTCCAATGAATGCTATGGCCGATTTTTTCAAAGACAAAAACCTATCTAAAATCTTATTTGATAAACTAGAGAATCGCTTGCAAATAGAAAATGGCAAGTTAATTTTACCCAATATGGTCGTAAATTCTTCACTCGGTTTTATTGAGTTGTCAGGGTCACAAGATATGAATATGAATATGGAATACTATTTGAGAGTTCCTTTGAAAATGGTTACCAATGTAGCTTTTCAAAAGTTATTTGGAAAGAAGCGGGAAGCAGTTGATTCATCTCAAGTAGATGAAATTATTTATAAAGATCCAAATAAGAAAGTGAATTACATGAATTTGAAGATTTCAGGCACACCAGAAAATTTCAAAATTTCTATGGAAAAAAATAAAGACCTCAAAAAAAGGAAAGGCTTTGTTAAAGATGAAACTTTTCTATTTAAAAATTTAGAAACCGATACTAGTAAAGTAATTACAGAAAATACAATATAAGTTCAATAAAATGAAATACACAACTTTACCCAATACGTCTTTAAAAATCAGTAAAATTTGCCTTGGCACCATGACTTTTGGAAATCAAAACTCTGAAGACGAAGCTCATTCACAATTAGATTATGCCTTAGATAGAGGTGTAAATTTTATAGATACTGCCGAAATGTATCCAATAGGCGGAAATGCTGAGATTTTCGGGAGTACCGAAAGACATATTGGTTCTTGGATTAAAAAATCGGGGAAGCGAGATGAAATTGTTTTGGCAACCAAAATTGCCGGACCAAATCGTGGAATGGCCTACATAAGAAATCCATTAGATTTTTCGAAAAAAAGTATTACTGAAGCGGTGAATTTGAGTTTGAAAAACCTGCAAACCGATTATATTGATTTGTACCAAATGCATTGGCCAGAACGGGTTATGAATATGTTTCAAAAACGTGGTGTGCAAGAATTAGATCCTAATTGGCAAGATAATATTTTTGATGTTTTAACTGTTTATGATGGATTAATTAAAGAAGGGAAAATCAAACATATCGGCGTTTCTAATGAAAACCCTTATGGTGTAATGAAATTTCTTCTAGAAAGCGAAAAACATAATTTACCAAGAATTGCTACTATTCAAAATCCGTATTCTTTATTGAATAGATTATATGAAGTTGGGCTGAGCGAAATGTGTATGCGTGAAAATGTTGGTTTATTAGCTTACTCTCCTTTAGGTTTTGGTTTTTTATCAGGTAAATATTTAAATGGGTTTCCTGAAAATTCTAGGATGAAATTATTTCCAAACTTTAAAAGATACATTAACGAAAATTGTTTTAAAGCAACTCAATTATATAAGGATTTGGCAGAAGCAAATAATCTTACGTTAACCGAAATGGCTTTAGCTTTTGTAAATCATCAGCAATGTGTAACTTCAACCATAATTGGAGCTACAACTTTAGATCAACTAAAGGAAAACATTGATGCTTTTGACGTTGTTTTATCAAAAGAAGTTTTAGCCGAAATTGAAATTATTCAAGAATTAATTCCAAATCCGGCTCCTTAATTAAAAAATAATTTTCTTAGTTACTTCATTACCATTTTCAAGTTTTATTATTAGTAATAAAGCTTGATTTTGTTTTATGAAAGAGTTAAACGTTATTAAAGAACTATTAAAGTCTCGTTCAGCTATTTTTTTTCCAGTGATATTGTATATAGTTACACGATCAATTTTGTTTTCAAAAGCATTAATCTCTAATTGATTATTACTTGAATAGACTACAACACCATTGTTTAATGAGTAATCATTAGTATTAACCTTATATAACACTTCAAATCTACTGTTGTAAATTCCTTCTTCTGAATGAAATGAATAAGGGTTTTCTTTTATATCGGTAATGTTTCCGTTAAAATTATCTTTCAAATAAATAGTTTGAGTATTGAAAACTCCTTCCGTATTTTCTAACGATATGCTATAGTTTCCACTTTGTAATGCTTTAAAACCTAATGCTACTTTTTCATTTTCATTAAATTCAGGCAAACAATTTATTGCATATTCTTCTTCGTCAATTACAGTGTAAATCATTGATTTTGATGTGTCAAATATTTTTCCATCAATCCCAATATCAAAACCATTTGTCGCTTTAGTATCATGACCAATTAATATTTGGTTGTAACTGTTTTCAGAGTCTGTTAAATTTAATCTATAGATGTCTTTTTCAACAATAGAATTAGAATCTCTAAAAAACTGTGAGTTTTTAACATCATAGCGAAGTGCATTATGAAACAAAATAGTTTCGTCTTCAATTGAATTTATATAAAAGCCTTGTCCTGGTTTAATCGTTCCATCTGGAATTTGTCCGCCAGCTGCCGATGCAACTCCTCCTAGAGTAGTGTAAGAAGCAAAGTTGTTTTGTGGGTATAATCCGCCTGAAGCCGCAACAGTATGTGTCCAAAAATAAAGCGTTTCAATTGTTCTATTCGTAGCAATAAAATGACTTGCTTCAATTGTTGCAGGGTATGGATTTCCTACCATATTAAATCCTGTTACCACAGGAATATAGTATTCTCCGTTATTTGGTGTACCGATAAATTGACCAGAATATGCTGAGGCAGTAGACGAAGACCAATTGTTTGGCGCTCTAATAATGTAAGCTTTCGTTGGTAAAAAGTCATTTACAGTTGGGTCAATACTAGCGTAAGCTGTTGTTGGTGTATTTCCCGAAGGAACATATTCATAAAAACGATTGCTTTGCGTTAATGGTGAAAAAGCCAATAAATTTTGTCCACTTACTGGAGATGACCATGATGTGTAATCTAATCTAATTATTGGAGCGCTTTCTTTTAATACGGTAATGTTACCTGTGTTTGCAATATTGTTTATTTGAACCAGATTGGCGTTGTTTTGCACCGTGAAATTAGCTGTAGGAGCAACATTTACATCTCTAACAACTGTAAAAGTATGATTGCTTTGTAATGTAACTTGTGCTGTTCCTGTAATTTCTAACGAACAAAATTCTAAATCGCCTGTTGAGGTATAATTGCCATTTATTGTAGCTCTTATCGTTTTATTAGGTGTTCCATTGTTCCAAGACAAACCGTTCCAAGTTGTTGTAGTTGGACATGATAATAAATTCCATGAGTCAGGAGCTTGTGGTCCACCCCAAATTTGGGTTGCTAAATAAGGGTTGTCAATAAAAGGATTTCTATTTCCTTGAATGGCGAAAATTTGATTGTTTCTGTTTATCTCAAAACCACTTACAGGGTCTTCCTCATTCCATTCAATAAATATGTCGGGCATATCCGCATTGTAAGTAGTGGGTCCGCTACCTACATTTGTTGCTAAACATTGTGTAGGATAACGTAAATACATATACATCATCATTCTTGCTACATCACCTTTCCACTCATCTCCCGGATACCAAAATGCACCAACAGTTCCAGCATCTCCTTCGCCGTCAGCATAGAGTCTATTTCCTCTTGAACCATTCCACTGCACGTCTGAAGCTCTTAAATGGTGCGCGTCTTCACCGGCATCACTTACTCCGCCATCATTTAGAGCAGGTGTTCCTAATGATTTTGCATAACAATGCTCTCTGTTCCAGTCTCCAACCGCTCCACCATTACTATTTTTGTCTCTATTTCTATCGTCTATAACCGATGCATTAAAATCATTATAACCATAAATTAAAAGTACATTATTAGAATTATTAGGATTTAGATCGCTCACTTTTAAAGCGTTCCAAACACCCGGTGTATAACTTATTTTATTTGTATGAGTCGTTGTGATTAAACTAGATAATTGGTTTTTTAATAAATTACCCGTTTGAGTAAAATCTATAGAACTATAATATGCTGGAATTTGTGCCTGTAAAAATCCGCATATAAGTAAAGTAAAAAGTAATTTTATTTTCATGTTTAAAATATTTGGGACTTCAATTTAAAAAAAAAATCAAAAAAAAGAGTTCGAAAATTTTTTAAATCTTCGAACTCTTCAAGTTTAAGCTAATTTTAACAGATGTTTTACAAATTATCAATCACTTTGTCTTTTGGATAACGAACCTTATAACTGATTCTGATTTTCTTCGTTTCATTTGCACCCAATTTTAAATCCCAAGTTAAAATTCCGGTTTCTTCATTTACTTTCGCTCTGTCTTTTTCTAAAAGCTCTACTGTAATTTCTTTATCGGTACTTATTGGATATTGATCTTTCAACAACAATTCAATGCTTTCTTTTTTGTTGTTTCGAATGGTAATGTCATACGTAAATGTTTGTTCTTTATAAGCCGACAAGAATTTTGTTCCCGATTTGTCTGCAATTTTTTCACGTTTAATAGAGATTTTTTTGTCTCTTCCCATGCTTAAATTCAAAGTGTCTGCCGTTTGATTTGGATTGATTACCGTTTTGCCAACATACATTCCTTCGAAAATAATATTCGCTTCTCCAGGTAATAAATTGAATTTAGAATAATCTGAAATTTCAGCCAATAAGAATGCTTCTTTTTCAATTCTTGGAGCTGCATAATATCGATACGAAGCGGGTAATTTTATTTCTTTTAAAGCTACGCTATGCGCTTTTCCATTCGATAAAATATCATACGGAATGTCAATGTCAAAAGAAACATTTAATTGGTTTTCATTGATGCTTGTGTAGTTTGAAACTGAAGATTCTTCTAATTCATCAGCACTTACTTTTATTCCAGATGATTTTGCTTGAATTGTATTCATTTTCGCATTAGAATTATCATACTGTACAAATCTTCTATTGTAACCAAAACGTAAAAACCAAGCTTGTAAAATAGGAGCATTGTTGTTTTGTGTTGGATTACCGCTAGACAAAGTAAGTTTTACTTTTTTCCAATCAACACCTGTGTTTTGAGTTACTTGTCCTTTATACATCATATTAATTGGTGTGCTAATGCTTTCTGCTCTTAAATCATAGAAAGGTTTCCAAGTTGCTCCTCCTGTTAGGTAATTGATATCTAAATTTACTATTCCAGCAGATTCGTTCATCACTTGTAAAATTAGCTTTCCTTTTGAAGATTTTTCTTCATTTTTAGTATTGATTTCTAGTTTAGAATTTAGTTTTTTCAACTTCTCATTCAACTTGCTTTCTTTTTCTTGAAAAGCAGTAATTGCATTGCTAAGTTGTGTACGTTTCGAATTATAATAATCAACTAATTTCATTAATTCGGCTACATTTAAACCGGTATTAGTTCCAGAAACTTGTTGGTTTTTGTCCAATAATTCTATGGTTTTAGCATGCGAATTTTTTTCGGTTTGTACTTTTACGATTTCTTTTTGAACCCAATTGATACTATCTCTTACTTTTTTAATGGCAGGATTACTTTCGTCAATTTCATATTCTGAAATGTAATTTTGGGTAAACTGAACCGATAAAACCGTCAAAGAATTAGGTGCGCCAATTTGAACTGTATTTTCGTTTAAATAATCGGCTACGTTTTTAATGACAATTTCACTTGTTCCTTTTGGTAAGTTAACCGAAGTGGTTTGAATAAGTTCAGCACTGTTGCTGTAAACTGTTGCTCCTTTTACAGTAGCTGTTGTAAATATTGGTTTTTGAGCAAACAAGGTCGCGGAAACCAGTAACGTGAATAAGAAAATTATTTTTTTACTCATCGTTAAATTGTTTTTTCGGTATTCGTGAATCTTTGATTTCATGTTTATGAATTTTATGTCTTTTTATTATAGAGTGTTTTTTCGATGAAAAGGTTGGGAAGGGGTTTAGTTTTTTTCTTTAAAAGTTTTTAAACACTGAATCATAATAGCCATGTTTTTATTTAATTCTTCTGTTCTTGGTGCAGATGCATTTAAATAATAAAAATAATTATCCGAGTTGCTTTTCATTATGAAAGATATCATTTCAATTTCTCCATAAGTTCCAGAGTTTGATTTTGTATGCAGAAAATAAGTCTCTTTTTTTATGAAATTTGTTTTGCCAAATTCAATTATTTTTAATCTAGAATCTTGTTTTATTTTTTCAAGAATAAAATTATATTCAGAATTTAAATTCTTTTTAGATGAAAAACCTTTTCCTTTTTGTATTGAGATAGCATTAATGAAATTTTTTTCATCTTGCATTGAAAATGCATCAATCCCAATACTGATTTCTTTAACTTCGTTGAAGTTTTCAACTTTCCATTCCCAATCTAATGGTAAGTGTAAACTAAACGTTCCATCAGGATATGTAACAATTTTTCTAGCAAATTTTACTGGGTATTTTTGATATTGATTTAGGAGAAATTGTTCGCTTGAACATGAAGTAATTAGTAATAATATTAAAAAGTTTAAAATTAATTTCATTAATGATTTAATATGCTATTTATATTTTAAAGGATTTTTTAATATAGTCAGTTACCCAAACAATTCACCTACAACATCTTCAATTTTAGAAACCAAAACCACTTTTATTTTTGTGTTTTTTAGAGAAATTTTATTGTGTTTTGAAACCAAAATAGAAGTAAAGCCAAGTTTTTCGGCTTCTTGTATACGTTGGTCAATTCTGTTTACTGGACGTATTTCGCCAGAAAGGCCAACTTCTCCTGCAAAACAAAATCCATCCTCAATAGCAATGTCTTCATTAGAAGATAAAATAGCAGCTACAACGGCTAAATCAATTGCGGTATCTTCTACGGAAATTCCTCCTGTAATGTTTAAAAAGACATCTTTTGTACCTAAACGAAAACCAGCTCTTTTTTCTAAAACAGCCAATATCATATTTAATCGTTTGGCATTATAACCTGTTGTGCTTCGTTGAGGTGTTCCATAAACTGCCGAACTTACTAACGCTTGAATTTCGATCATTAACGGACGCATACCTTCAAGTGTACATGCAATTGCGGTTCCTGATAAGGCTTCTTCTTTGTGGGAAATTAATATTTCAGAAGGGTTTTCTACTTCGCGTAAACCGCTACCTAACATTTCATAGATTCCTAATTCTGCAGTTGAACCAAATCGGTTTTTTAACGAGCGTAAAATTCTATACACGTGATTTCTGTCGCCTTCAAATTGCAAAACAGTATCCACCATGTGTTCCAAAATTTTCGGACCCGCAATAGTTCCGTCTTTGGTAATGTGTCCAATTAATAAAACAGGAGTGTTGGTTTCTTTGGCAAACTTTATTAACTCTGCCGTACATTCTCTAATTTGAGAAATGCTTCCTGCCGAAGATTCAATATAATCGGTATGTAGGGTTTGTATAGAATCAATAATGACAATTTCAGGTTGCATTTCCTGAATTTGTTTAAAGATATTTTGTGTTTTAGTTTCAGTAAGAATGTAACAATTGTCGCCATTTGACGTAATCCTTTCCGCACGCATTTTTATTTGTTTCTGACTTTCTTCGCCCGAAACATATAAAGTTTTGTATGGTAATTTTAGAGAAATTTGAAGTAATAACGTACTTTTTCCAATTCCAGGCTCTCCACCTAATAAGATTAGTGAGCCTGGAACAATTCCGCCACCAAGAACTCTATTTAGTTCACTGTCATTAGTGTTTAAACGAATTTCTTTTGACGAATCTATTTCTTTAACTAAAAGTGGTTTTGAGGCTCTAGTGGTTGAACTAGAATCGCTTTTCCATGCTTTTTTTTCTTCTTTTTGAACTATTTCTTCAACAATGGTGTTCCATTCTTTGCAATTATGACATTGTCCTTGCCATTTAGAGAATGGCGTACCGCAATTTTGACAAAAAAACGAAGTTTTAATTTTAGCCATAATTGGTTATTCTCCTTCTTTAATTTCACCTTCTTCAACAGTTGCTGGCTCTGCATATTCTTCAACTTTTGAATCGTCTTCTTTGTTTTTTAAATCTTCAGATCGAGAAAGCATAAAGTCTTTTGTTAACTCACGTATTTCTTCTTTAACAAATGCTTTTTTATATTCTTTAACTGCTTTCTTAAATTCACCCATTTTTTCGTAATATAAAGCTTGGTGATAGATGCTTAAAGTAGTTTTTGGGTAATTTTTTTCAGCATATTTTGATAATTCTTGCAGCTCTGGATATGCTTTGTTTTTTAGGATAGCAGCTTCTATAGCTTTAAAGTCTGTCAGCCTTGGCTTGATATCTATTCCTAATTTTTCTTGGAGGTTAGTATATTTGTCAATTAAATATTGTGTGTATCCTTCGTCAAGTTTTACTATTTTGGTTTGGAATTCTGTCATAGAAATTGGCGCATAACCATCAAACATAAAATACAAGGCACTTGGAATTGCATTTGCTACTACCGAATAATGAGTTGTTCCGATAATTTCTTCAGAAGCAAATTTGAATTTTGCATTTGGTATTGCTTTTGCATTTTGTGTTAAAGACAAAGCTCTTTGTTTTAGTTCCTCTTTATCGCCTTCAGCCATTGCTTGGTAGTAGAAAAGAGGTTTGGTAATTAAAGCAAGTCTTTCAGGAACTCTTTTTTCCATATCATACGCAAACTCTGGAGAAAGCGAAATATATCCGTTAAAAACCGGATTGTCTTTATATAAATATGAATTTAAGAATCCGGCAGTTGTATCATGTCCAGCTATTACTCTAAAAGGTTGAGTTCTGTATTTTTTCTCTACGTAAGGAAGTAGTTCAATACCTATAAATTCAAAAAAGTTTGCTCCTGTTCCTGAAGGAAAACCTCCTTCATCAAATTCGCTATCTAAATATCTTGTGTCTCCATAGTTTTGAGGTATTGAAACAATAATCATTTCAGGTAAATCGTCCCAGTAGTTTCCATATTTAAGAATTCCTTCAAATGGACTCAATAAATACTCCCCATCTAATAAAACTAAAACAGGGTATTTTTTTTCTATGTCGTTTTCGTAGTTAGAAGGTAATACGACAGTAAAATCTCTTGTTTCATTTAATTTTTTAGATTCAATTGATTCTGGAATTCGTTGTGCAAAAGTTGTTATGGCACTTAAGAAAAGGATTAAAAACAATTTTGATTTCATAAAAAGATATATTGAATTATTAGAAGACCAATATACTAATTTATTTCTTTTTAGTAAGTGATGGAAGAATTAAAAAAGCAATTCCCCCTAGTAGAATGGTAATAATTAATTGGGAAGTCCAAACTATCCAGCCAAAAGCATTTCCTGCTTCTATGGGAATGTTGTATAAAAATAATATTTTAGCAATTAAAACTGGAAAAAATCCGAAACCACCATTCGTGAAAGCTATAGTTAAACTGCCTATAACAAAGGCCACAAGAACAGCTCCAAAAGAAATTACTTGAGTTTCTTCTAAAGCAAAAATTATGGAATAAAACATTAAAACATAAGTAAGCCAAATCATTAATGTAAGAGAAATGAAAGGCCATTTGTTGGGCATTTTAAAAACACTTAATGCCCCATCTGTTAGTCCTGAAATTTTGTTTTTTATCCATAAAACCCATTTTGCTTTAGAATAAATCATTAAATAAATACCAATTAGGGTTGAAACAAAACCTATAATTATTAAAATAATTAATTTTTTTAAAGGAATGTATTCTAAAAGGAAGTTTTTTAATGTGGCGAATTCTAAAGTAACTGCTGATAGTATGAAAAAAAGTAGAACTATAAAATCAACAATCCTTTCAGAAATGATTGTTCCGAATCCTTTATCAAAAGGTACATCGTCATATTTTGTAAGTAAAGCTGCTCTAGAAATTTCTCCTGATCTTGGTATTGTTAAGTTTAAAAAATATCCTATACTTACAGCGATTAAATTTAATTTAAAATTAGATTTATAACCCACATATTCAAGTGTATATTTCCATCGATAAGCTCTTAAAACATAACCTGAAAAAGCTAGAATTCCAGAAATTATAACATATCTATAATTTGCCCCTAAAATAGAATTTTTAAGCTTTTCTATTTGTTCGGGTGTAAATGAATTATAGGTATATATAATTAAAAAGACTCCCAATAGTAGAGGAAGAACAATACTTAAAGTATTATTTATTTTCTTTTTCAAACTAGGTTAATGAATTGTCTTTCTCGTTAGGAAAAACTAAGCAAGGTTTGAAGTTCTTGGCCTCCTCAAAGTCTAAAGTGGCATAAGATATAATAATAATGATATCTCCTCTATGGACTTTTCTTGCAGCAGGACCATTAAGTGTAATCTCACCAGTATTTCGCGGGCCTTTAATTGCGTAGGTTTCTAATCGTTCACCATTATTAATGTTTACGATTTGTACTTTTTCTCCTTCAATAATATTGGATGCTTCCATTAACGCTTCGTCAATTGTAATGCTTCCTATATAATTCAAATCAGCACCGGTAACGGTTACTCTATGAATTTTTGATTTTACTACTTGAATATGCATGGGGCAAAGTTAATTATTTCAAATAAATTAAATATTTTTTTTAAAAAAATTATGATTTTTTATTTTCATTTTTTATTCGGTTAAGGAAATATTGTCAATTAGTCTTATTCCTTCTGCATAAACAGCTATAAAAGCTCTATATTTCTTTTTTTTGTTTTTCCTGAGGCAAGGTAGTAATTTCTCTTCGTCACAAATTTCAAAATATTCTAATTTAAATTCATTAATGTTTTTGAATTTTTCTTTTGCTAGTTTTGAAATTTCTTGTGCTGATTTGTTTTGAAATAATACTTTTGTTTCTTTTAAAAAATTAAAAATAAGAGATGCATTTTTTCTAGTTTGTTTTGAAAGTCTTTCGTTTCTTGAACTCATGGCTAGCCCATTTGGTTCTCTTAAAATTTCACAACCAATGATTTTTACGGGGAGCTTTTCTTTAGCTACCATTTTCTTTACAATTTGTAATTGTTGAAAGTCTTTCTCTCCAAAATATGCGTTGTTTGGTTTTACGATTTCAAATAATTTTTTTACAATTGTTCCTACTCCATCAAAATGTCCGGGCCTATGTTTTCCTTCCATTTGATTTTCTATTCCGTCAAAATCAAAGGGATTCGACTTAATAGAGTTTTTGTAAATATCTTTCACAGATGGAGCGTATATTATTATCTCACCGTTAATTTTATTTATTTTCTCAATATCTAATTCTAAGGTGCGAGGGTATTTTTTTAAATCATCGCTATTGTTAAATTGGGTTGGATTTACGAAAATGCTAACAACTGTTAAAGAATTGTTTTTAATAGATTTTTCTATTAGCGATAAGTGGCCTTGATGAAGTGCTCCCATTGTGGGAACAAATCCAATGGGCTTAAATTCACTTGTTTGTGATGCTAAAAAAGCTATTAATTCTGATTTTTGATTAAAAACAAGCATGTGAATTTTGATTTATTTAAAGTGCAAACTTACTATTTTAGTGGATAAATCCATAAATTTTTGTAATTTTGCGTGTTTTTTGAACTTAATACACAATTCAATATAATTATGGAAGATAAGAGGATATTGTATGTATCATCTGAGGTGGTGCCTTATTTAGCGGAAAATGAAGTATCTCTTCAATCGTATGAATTTCCAAAAATGATTAACGATTTAGGAGGTCAAATTAGAATTTTTATGCCTAGATATGGGAATATCAATGAAAGAAGACATCAATTACATGAAGTTATTCGCTTGTCAGGTATGAATCTTGTTGTTAATGATATGGATATGCCTTTGATTATTAAGGTGGCATCTATACCTAAAGAAAGAATTCAAGTCTATTTTATTGATAATGATGAATATTTTAAACGAAAAGCAACTTTTACAGATGAAGAGGGAAATTTATTTGCAGATAATGATGAGAGAGCAATATTTTTCGCAAAAGGAGTGGTAGAAACTGTAAAAAAATTAAATTGGGTTCCGGATGTAATTCATGTTCATGGATGGATGGCTTCTTTATTGCCTTTATATCTTAAGCGTTATTATAAAAATGAAGGAATCTTTGCTGAAACAAAAATTGTTACTTCGGTTTATGGCTTGGGGTTCGAAGGTGAATTAGATGGTAATTTAATGAATAAAGTTTGTTTTGATAACGTTTCAAAAGAAGATGCAAAGTTGTTAGAGAAGCCTTCATATGATAATTTGATGAAACTTACTATTGATCATTCAGATGCTGTAATTGTTGGTTCCGAAGAGCTTTCTTCAGATTTAACAAAATATATAGAAAGTTCAGGCAAACCTTTTTTACCTTTCGCAAATAAAGAAGAAATACAAGAAAAATATACTGGTTTTTTAAAAAATCAAGTATTATAATTATTTAGTTACAATATGAAAAAGATTATTTTAGTTATAACTGTTTTGTTATCGATTATTTCGATTACATCATGTGATAAAGATTTTAATAACATTGGTTCTGAAATTGTTGGGGGGAATCATTTTAACTTTGATAGAAAAGATGATTTTACTGTTGTAGCATATTCAAAAGCAACTGGGGCTGTGCAAACAAATAATTTACCTGTAAATCCATTAGGTATTTACGATGATCCTACTTTTGGTTTAACAAAAGCAAGTTTTGTTTCTCAAGTTGAATTGTCACCATCTAACTTTATTGGAGATAATCCAGTAATTGATTCTGTTTATTTGTATGTACCTTATTTTAGTACATTAGAGTCTACTGATACAAATGGAGATAGGGTTTTTTCACTTGATTCTGTTTATGGTTTCGATGAAGAAGCTAAATTTGATTTAAAAGTATTGGAAAATGGTTATAGTTTGAGAGATTTTGATCCTTTGGATAACTTTGAATCTGCTCAAAAATATTATTCTAATGATAAGGCTACTAAAATTGATCCTTACAAAGGTGTTGAGTTATTAAATAATAGTTCAAATACTGCTCAAAATACTGAATTTGTTATAAGTGATAAAGAAATAATTATTTATAAAACAGATGGTAATGGAGTTTATGTTGATGAAAATAATGTTGCATTAAGTAATCAAAATAATCCTTCTTTAAGGATTGTAAAGGAAAGAAAGGCTCCAGGAATTTGGTTAGATTTGAAAAACAGTTTCTTTCAACAAAAAATATTAGACCAAGCGGATTCTGGTGTTTTGTATAATAACAGTACTTTTAAAGATTATTTTAAAGGGTTGCTGTTTGAAGTTAATGAAACTTCTCCAGGAAGAGGAGCTATTGCTATGCTTGACTTTTCAAGAGCTGAGTTTAGGATTTTGTTTAAATCAAGTTTTGATGGTGGGGATCCTTCGAGTCGTATTTATTCATTACAATTGGGTTATAATTTAGCTTCTTTTAAAACAAGTAATTCAATTAGTCTAATTGAGTATGCTAAAAAATCAGATTATCAATCTGGATTAGATGCTTCAAATGAAGTAACAGGAGATTCTAGGTTGTATTTAAAAGGTAATAACGGTTCAGTTGCTTTTGTTGAGTTATTTGGGTCTATTGATGACTATGGAATCAATAGCGAAGGTGTTTTGATTAGTGGTTCAAATGGGGTTCCAGATGAATTAGATGAATTGAGGTTAAATAATTGGTTGATAAATGAAGCTAATCTAGTGTTTTATATTGATACTGATGATGTTGACGGCATGGGTAAAGATGGTCAAGTTGAGCCTGAAAGAATTTATATATTTGATGCTACTAATAACACTCCTTTGATAGATTATTTTGCTGACGGTTCTACATCTTCTAATGCAAAAAGTAATAAAATAGGTTTTGGGGGAATTATTGAAAGGGATGAGGTTACTAAAAAAGGAGTTAGATATAAGATTAAATTAACAGAATATATAAATAGACTGATAAATAGCGATGTTGAAAGTAGTAGAGAAAATATTAGAATAGGTGTTTGTGTAA
>CAZLGK010000011.1:0-34835 GCA_964559365.1 uncultured Flavobacterium sp. | reverse complement strand
GTTTTCTTTACAGAAGCGTAAATAGTTTCAACATCTAAAGGCTGTAAGGTTCTTAAATCTATTAAATCAGCTGAAATTTCAGGGTTTTTATTTAATGTATCTAAAGCCCAATGTACTCCTGCTCCAAACGAAATCACAGTAACGTCATTTCCTTCTTTAATTAAAGAGGCTTTTCCAAAAGGAATGGTATAATAATCTACAGGAACATCTTGGTACACACTTCTGTATAATTGTTTGTGTTCAAAAAACATAACCGGATTAGGATCGTTAATTGCTGTATTCAACAAACCTTTTACATCATAAGGAAATGCAGGGTACACTACCTTTAAACCTGGCGTTTTTGTAAACCACGCTTCGTTTGTTTGCGAATGGAAAGGTCCTGCTTGAGTTCCACCACCACAAGGCATACGCACTACTACATCGGCTTTTTCATTCCAACGGTAATGTTGTTTTGCTAATAAGTTGACAATTGGGTTAAATCCTGTAGAAACGAAATCTCCAAATTGCATTTCCATAATGGCTTTATGACCATTTATAGAAAGTCCGTTTGCGGTAGAAACTACAGCACTTTCGCAAATTGGTGTATTACGAACTCTTTCTTTACCAAAAGCATCTACAAAACCATCAGTTATTTTAAAAGCACCACCGTATTCAGCAATATCTTGTCCCATAATAACCAAGTTATCATGACGCTCCATCGATTGTCTTAATGCATTAGAAATGGCATCAACCACACGTATGTTTTCAACTTCTTTAGAATGTGTAAATTCTTCAAAATCATAAGGTTCATACATATCATTTAACTCTTCAGTTAAATCAGCAACAACATCTGGTTCACCTTGAGTAATTGCCCAATGTTCGTCTATTTCTGCTTTAATTTCTGCTCTGTATTGTGTATCTGTTTCTTCGTTTAAAACGTTAGTTCTAAGTAAGAATTTTTTAAAGTTTTCAATTGGATCTTTTTCAGCCCACATGTCCATTAACTCTTGCGGAACATATTTTGTACCACTCGCCTCTTCGTGACCACGCATTCTAAACGTTTTAAACTCTAGTAAAACCGGACGAGGATTTTCGACCATAGAAGCTTTTAATTTAGAAATTAAGTTTACTACTTCTAATATGTTGTTTCCATCAACTATATGGCTTTCCATACCAAAACCAACGCCTTTATCGGCAAGGTTTTCACAACGATATTGTTCGTTTGTAGGAGTTGAAAGTCCGTAACCATTGTTTTCAATTACAAACAAAACGGGTAAATCCCATACTGCAGCAATATTTAAGGCTTCATGAAAATCTCCTTCTGAAGTTGCTCCTTCGCCTGTAAATACAGCAGTTACTTTTCCGTTTTTCTTTAATTTATTAGCTAAAGCAATTCCGTCAGCAACACCTAATTGCGGACCTAAATGCGATATCATTCCAACCAATTTAAACTCTTGTGTACCAAAGTGAAAACTTCTGTCTCTACCTTTAGTAAAACCCGTCTTTTTTCCTTGCCATTGTGAAAATAAACGATGTAAAGGAATTTCTCTTGTTGTGAAAACACCTAAATTACGGTGCATTGGTAAAATGTACTCATCTTTATCTAAAACCGAAGTAATACCTACTGATATTGCTTCTTGCCCAATTCCTGAAAACCATTTAGAAACCTTACCTTGACGTAAAAGAATCAACATTTTTTCTTCAATAAGTCTTGGTTTTAATAACTTTTTATATAAATCTAATAACTGTTCGTTTGTTAAATCTTGTCTGTCAAAATTCATAAAATGAGTGCTTTTAATTTGGTATCAAATGTATGAAAAATAACATTTTCAAAGCGTATTGTTATAAAAAAATTATTAATTATTATAAACAGCATAAAACTAGATTTTTACAATGTTAACAACTTTCATATTTTCAATTCAAAATATTTAATTACTTTTGTTTTAAGTAGGTGCTTAACCTATTGTAAGTTATTAACAAAATGTAATATAATGCAAAAAATTCCTAGTGTTGACTTACGTGATTTCCTGTCGGATGATCCGGCACGTAAACAAAAATTTGTAAATGAAATCGGAAAAGCCTACGAAGAAATTGGTTTCGTAGCATTAAAAGGTCATTTCTTAGATGACAAGTTGGTTGAAGATTTGTATAGTGAAGTTAGAAATTTCTTCAATTTACCATTAGAGACTAAAGAAAAGTATGAAATTCCTGGTATTGGAGGTCAAAGAGGTTATGTTTCTTTTGGTAAAGAACATGCCAAAGGACGTTCTGCAGGAGATTTAAAAGAGTTTTGGCACTTTGGACAATATGTTTCGGAAGGTTCAAAATATGCTGGAGAATACCCAGATAATGTTGAAGTTAAAGAATTACCTAAATTTAATGCCGTTGGTAAAGAAACTTATCAATTAATTGAAAAAACCGGTGTTTATGTTTTAAGAGCATTAGCCATTCATATTGGTTTAGATGAGTTTTACTTTGATAAGTACATAAAAGACGGAAATAGTATTTTACGTCCTATTCACTACCCACCGATCACTGATGAACCAAAAGAAGGAGCTGTAAGAGCTGCTGCTCATGGAGATATTAACTTGATTACTTTATTAATGGGTGCTCAAGGAAAAGGATTACAGGTGCAAAACCATAATGGCGACTGGATTGATGCAATTGCAGAACCAGATGAAATGATGATTAATGTTGGTGATATGTTATCGAGACATACAAACAACAAATTAAAATCTACCATTCACCAAGTGGTTAACCCACCAAGAGAATTATGGGGAACGTCTCGTTTTTCGATTCCGTTTTTCATGCATCCAGTTAGTGATATGTCACTGAACTGTTTGCCAGAATGTATTGATGCTAATAATCCAAAAGGATTTGATGACATTACAGCAGGAGAATTTTTACATGAAAGATTAGTAGAATTAGGATTGATTAAAAAATAATTTTAATTTTATAATATAAAGAAAAGACATTGAGTTTATCTTGATGTCTTTTTGCTTTTTTAATGAATTAGAAATGGACTTAAGCGAACAATTAAAGAAACTCTTTCCAGATCATGAACCTTCAAACGAACCTGAAATAGTTGATGAAACTGAACACGAACTATTCGTTCAAAAAGAACCAATGGTTTGTAAGTTTGAAAAGAGAAAAGGAAAACCAACTACTATTATTTCTGGCTACGAAGGTGAAGATGAGGATTTTAAACTTTTAGCAAAAGAAATCAAAAGTAAATTAGCTGTTGGTGGAAGTTTTAAAGAAGGTGAAATCATCATTCAAGGCGATTACAGAGATAAAATAATAAAAATACTTCAAGATAAAGGTTTCAAAACCAAAAGAGTTGGAGGTTAAAAAGTTATTATAAAGTAATAGCTAAACTCATAAAAAAATAAAAAAATGATTAAAGATTCAGAATTAATATTAAACCCAAATGGAAGTGTATACCATTTGAATTTAAAACCAGAAAATATTGCACACGATATCATTTTTGTTGGTGACCAAAATCGTGTAGAAAAAATAACCAAACACTTTGATTCTATTGAATTTTCTACTCAAAAGAGAGAATTCAAAACCCAAACTGGAATATATAAAGGAAAAAGAATGTCTGTAATGTCTACAGGTATTGGTCCGGACAACATCGACATTGTAATGAATGAATTAGACGCTTTAGTCAATGTTGATTTTAATACACGTACCGTAAAAGATAAATTAACTTCGTTAAACATTGTACGAATTGGAACTTCTGGATCTTTACAAACAGATATCCCTTGTGATAGCTTTGTAATGAGTCAATATGGTTTAGGCTTAGATAATATGCTTCGTTCCTATTTAATTGATAATATCTCAGAACCAGAAATAGAAGAAGCTTTTATAACACAAACTAATTGGGATATGCGTAAAGGACGCCCATATGTAATTGCAGGTAGTAAAACTTTAGAAAAAAAGTTAGAAAGCAATAAAATATTTAAAGGCTTTACAGGAACAGCTGGTGGCTTTTATGGACCTCAAGGCAGAGTTGTTCGTTTAGGTATTCAAGACCCTCACTTAAATAACAAAATGGATAATTTTAATTTTAAAGGCACTAAAATGACCAATTTAGAGATGGAAACTGGAGCTATTTATGGGTTAGGTAAATTATTAGGACATGAATGTTTATCAATGAATGCTATAATAGCTAACAGAGCAACTGGAAACTTTAGTGAAGATCCTTATAAAGCGGTTGATGCTTTGATTGAATACACATTGAATAAATTAGCAGAAGATTAATAGATGACGATTCGATTTGCGAGACATACTAATAATTTAAATCATCTTAAATCATTTTATATTGATGTTTTAGGATTTGAAGTATTAGGTAGTTTTGAAAATCACGATAATTATAGCGGAATTTTCATAGGCAAACCTCAATTTGATTGGCATTTAGAATTCACCCAATCAAATGAAATCGTTGAATTTCATTTTAATGAAGATGATGCATTAGTATTTTATCCTGAAAAAATAAGTGAATACAATCAACTACTTAAAAATATTCAGAAACAAAATATTTCAATCATTAAAGCAAAAAATCTTTATTGGAATGAAAACGGGAAAATGATTTTAGATCCAGATGGTTATCGAGTTATAATTTCAAATTTAAAATGCAGATAAATGAATTTAGTCCTTGAAACAGATAGACTTATAATGCGAGAAATGTGTCATGAAGATGCAGAAGCTTTATTTGAAATGGATTCTAATCCAAATGTTCATAAATACCTTTGGAACAAACCATTTACAACTATTGAAGAAATTCATAATTATATTGAAATGGTTCGTAGTCAGTATGAAAGAAATAATATTGGACGTTTCTCAACTATTCTTAAAGAAACTGGAGAGTTAATTGGATGGACAGGAATTAAATATATCGATGATCACATAGAAAACGGAAACACTAATTTCTATGATTACGGTTATCGATTAAATGAAAAATTTTGGAATAAAGGTTATGCATCTGAAGCATCAAAAGCTTGGTTAGAGCATGGCTTTAATAAGATGCATATTAACGTAATGAATGCTTATACGCATGCAGAAAACGGTGCTTCTAATCACGTTTTGAGTAAATGTGGTATGATATTCATGGAAGATTATATAGATGAACACGGAGCTCCATGGAAATGGTGGCAAATGAAAAACACAAGAAAATAAATAATGAAAACAATCAAAATAGCCGGTGTACCCGAACATTTTAATTTACCATGGCACATGTGTATTGAAAATGGTGAATTTGAAGAAGTTGGCATTGATTTACAATGGACAGATGTTCCTGAAGGTACAGGAAAAATGTGCCAAATGCTTCGTGATAAAGAAACAGACATAGCAGTTATTCTTACTGAAGGAATTGTAAAAGATATTATTGCTGGAAATGATTCTAAGATTGTTCAAATTTATGTAAAAAGTCCTCTTATTTGGGGAATTCATGTAGCTGTAAATTCAAAATATAAAAAACTTTCTGATTTAGAAAACAAGAAAGTTGCGATTTCTCGTATAGGTTCAGGTTCCCATTTAATGAGTATTGTAAATGCTCAAAATCAAAATTGGGATACTTCAAAATTACAATTTGAAATTGTAAATACTATTGACGGTGCTGTAGAAGCTTTAAAATCTGAGAGAGGAGATTATTTCATGTGGGAACGATTTATGACAAAACCATTAGTAGATAATGGTATTTTTAGAAAAATTGCAGACTGCCCTACTCCATGGCCTTGTTTTGTAATTGCTGTAAGAAATGAGGTTTTAGAAAAACATTCTAATGTAATAGAGCAAATATTAGAAATTATAAACACTACCACTTCAGAGTTTAAAATGATACCTAGTATTGATAGAATGTTGGCTTCAAAATACAATCAAAAAATTGAAGATATACAAGAATGGTTATCTTTAACTCAATGGTCACAGAATCAAATTGACAAGAAAACATTAGAAAAAGTACAAGAACAATTACATGCGTTAAATATTATTGAAAAAACAGTTCCGTTTGAAACTATAGCTAAATAAATACTTATTTTTATCGTTTTAAACACAATGAATAAAATTGAACCCATTTCTTTTGCAAAACTTAAAGAAAAGCTTTCTTTACCGAAGCCATGGGATGATATTGTCATTTTATTATTAAATATTTTAATTACAATTCCTGTTTTTTTAATTGTACATCAAAATATTATTGAATTCAATTGGCCTTTAAACACTGATAGAATTTTAATTTTTATTATTATTTTAATCCTATTACAACTTATTCTTAGGACCTTAAAAACAATAATTGTAATTTGTATCTTCTTCTATCTAATTTCTCTTATTTACGGAACAATCTTTGGTGAATATGGTTTTCAACGTGTATTTGAAGATTATAGGTCAATGATATTTTCAATGCAAGAAACTCCTCATCCTGAAGATTTAATTATTTCTAAATTACTACCTTTTCCAAATAAGTCTAAAATTAAAGATGCGGTAAATTTCACAAATCCTAAAGTTAGAAACTTTTCGCTATATGCAACTACAAAGCATTTTAAAGATATAAAAGGGCACTCTAAAGACAGAAAATTAATTCAATATTTTGCTGTTTTTAAAGAAATTAAAAAGCGTTGGAATTATGTAAATGACCCAAAAGGTAGAGAATATATTGCAAGTGCTTCAGAGAGTTTACAACATTTTTCTGGAGATTGTGATGATCATGCGATATTGATGTCAGCTTGTATAAAAGCGATTGGAGGAACACCAAGAATTATTCATACAGGAGGACATATGTACCCAGAAATGCTAATAGGTAATAAAAATGATTTAGAAACTGCAATTTACCTTATAAAAGAGGTTTTGTTTATTGAAGAATCTAAAAATCAAGAAATTCATTATCACATTGATGAGCGAGGAAAAATATGGTTAAACCTTGATTACACCGCTACTTATCCTGGAGGACCATTTATGAAAGAAGAAATACTAGGGGAACTGACTTTTAATTAAAGTATTTCACCAGTTAATAATACTTAAATTATTACTAATTAAATAGTTATTAGCCTTACTAAAATGTTTATTTCCAAACCAAAAACCTCTATTTGCACTTAATGGTGAAGGGTGTCCTGATTGTAAAACACAATGTTTACTTTCATCTATAAATTTTATTTTTTTCTGAGCAAATCCACCCCAAAGCAAAAAAACAACATGCGCTTTTTCTTTTGAAATAGTTTGAATAACTGCATCTGTAAATTTTTGCCAATCTAAATGTTTATGACTATTTGCCTCATCTTTTCTTACCGACAAAGTTGTATTTAATAATAAAACACCTTGCTTTGCCCAATGTTCTAAATTCCCCGTTGTTGGTAGCATAATACGATCTAAATCTGAATTAATTTCAGCAAAAATATTTCTTAACGAAGGTGGAATTTTCACATCATTATTAACAGAAAAACATAAACCGTTTGCTTCACCAGTTCCATGATAAGGATCTTGACCAATGATTACCACTTTTAAATTATCAAATGAGCATAAATTAAAAGCATTAAAAATAAGTTCTTTTGGCGGAAAACAAACATTTTTCTCATATTCATCATCAACATTTTTCATTAGTTGAATGAAATAAGGTTTTTCAAACTCATTTGAAAGAATATTTTTCCATGATGAATGCATACTTATAATCATTTTTATTGCAAATATAATTACTTTAAAACTTTATACTTTGTAACTTTACAACTTTGAAAAAGAACAAATGATTTCAGTTACAAATAAAACACTTCAAGATTTAGAATTTAATACTATTTTAGAAACCATTTCTAGTAAATGTAATACTGAAATTGGAATTCAAAAAGCGCTAAAAATTATACCTTTTAAAAACAAAGAAATTTTATTAAATGAATTACAATATACTTCAGAATATGTAGCTTCATTTACAAATAATAATGCAATTCCAAATCATGGTTTTGAAGAAATAACAAACGAATTAAAATTTCTTAAAATTGAAGATAGTTTTTTAGAACAAGTAAGTTTTAAAAAAATTGGATCAATAACTGAAACAGCCATTCAATTACTTAAGTTTTTAAAGAAATTTGAAGAGTATTATCCTAAATTATATATAAAATCTTCTGAAGTAGAACAATCCAAATATATTTTAGAAAAAATTGATGCTGTTTTCGACAAATATGGCGAATTAAAAAATAATGCATCACCAGATTTATTAAACATTAGAAAAAGCATTCAACTTGTAAGAGGAAAAATAAATCAAAGTTTTGGTATGGCTTTAAGCCAATATAATGCAGCTGGATACTTAGACGATATTAAAGAAACTGTAGTTGAAAATCGAAGAGTTTTGGCAGTTTTAGCCATGTATCGTAAAAAAGTAAAAGGAAGTATTTTAGGAAATTCTAAAACTGGAAGTATCGCTTACATTGAACCTGAAGCTACATTAAGATATTCCAGAGAGTTAAACGCTTTGGAATATGAAGAACGTGAGGAAATTATTAGAATTTTAAAACGTTTAACTAATGAAATCAGGCCTTTTAGAGAAACATTAAGTGATTATCAAGAGTTTTTAAGCGATATAGATGTAATTGCTGCAAAAGCTAAATATGCAAACACCATTAATGGAATATTACCTACAATTACAAGTGAAAAACGTTTGTTTTTTAGAGAAGCCTTCCACCCTATTTTATATTTAAATAATAAGGCTAAAAATGCTGTCACTTATCCACAAACGATTGAATTAAATAACGAAGGAAGAATAATTGTTATTTCAGGACCAAATGCTGGAGGAAAAAGTATTACGCTTAAAACCATTGGATTATTACAATTAATGTTGCAATGCGGAATTTTAATTCCAGTTCACGAACGAAGTGAAACTTTCTTGTTTGATAGAATTCTAACTGATATTGGAGACAATCAATCTATTGAAAATCATTTAAGTACTTATAGTTACCGATTAAAAAACATGAATTATTTCTTAAAAAAATGTAATTCAAAAACGTTATTTTTAATTGACGAGTTCGGTACAGGTTCTGATCCTGAATTGGGTGGAGCTTTGGCAGAAACTTTTTTAGAAGAATTTTACGCTCGTGAAGCTTTTGGAATCATTACAACACATTACAGTAACTTAAAAATATTAGCAAACGAATTGCCTTTTGCAATTAATGCAAATATGTTATTTGATGAAAAGTCATTAGAGCCAATGTATAAATTACATTTGGGTCAAGCAGGTAGTTCTTTCACGTTTGAAGTAGCTCAGAAAAACGGAATTCCATTTGGATTAATCAATAGAGCTAAGAAAAAAATTGAAAAAGGTAAAGTTCGCTTTGATAAAACTATTGCTACTCTGCAAAAAGAACGTTCAAAATTAGAAAAAACATCTCAAAACCTTAAAGAAGAAGAAACAAAAGCGAGAGAAGAAAGTCAAAAAATGATAAGTATAAACGCTAAAATTCAAGAAAAATTAGAGCGTTATCAGGAAGTCTATGATTCCAATCAACGGTTAGTATATTTAGGCCAAAAAATTGATGATTTATCTGAAAAATATTTTAATTCTAAAAATAAAAAAACATTAATAGCTGAAGTTTTAAAGATAGTTGAAATCGAAAATTCAAAAAGAAAAAAACTAACCGTTAAAGAGAAAAAAATTAAAGAAAAAGTTGAAAAGGTTGTTATAGAAGAAATTAAGGTTAAAGTCGAAGAAATTCGAAAAGAAAAAAAAGAAAATAAAATTAAAGCTAAAATCGAAGAAGAAAATAAACCAAAAGTAATTTTAAAAGTAGGAGACAGAGTTCGTATGAATGAAGGAAAAGCAATAGGGACTATAGATAAAATTGAAAAGAAAAAAGCTACAGTAAATTATGGTATTTTCACATCGAAAGTTAGTATAGATGAATTAGAATACGTTCAACCTAAATAATTAACTTATTAAATGGAAATTCAAGATTTACCAATTGACAAAAAAATAATTTTGTTTGACGGAGTTTGTAATTTGTGTGATGCATCGGTACAGTTTATATACAAACATGACAAAAATGATATATTTAGATTTGTTGCCATTCAGTCGGAATTAGGACAAAAAATAATTAAACACATTGGAGTTGATACTTCAAAAATTGATTCTATAATTCTTTACGAACCTGGATTATCCTATTCGTATAAAGCTGAAGCAGCTCTTACAATTGCTAAAAACTTATCAGGAATATACTCTTTATTGGGTTATTTAAACTTTATTCCAAATAGTATTAAAAATATTATTTACGATTATGTTGCAAAAAATCGTTATAAATGGTATGGAAAAAAAGAAGCATGTATGATTCCAACTCCCGAATTAAAAGCTAAATTTTTATGATAAATATCATTTTAAATTTTAATTGAAGATTATACATTTGTTAAAATTAAAGTAGAAAATTATGAGAAATTTATTTATACCCTTAGTAAACTGGGGAAATGGAGCTTTTATTATGATTGTAATATTTTCATTAGTAATTCTTGGGCTTGTAGGGGCAGTAATGCTTTTAATGAATACCGATAAAAAGAAAAAAGAAAACGACCAATAATTATTAGTCGTTTTCTTCTTTTTATAATTTTATTTTATTTTGTAAAAAAGCATCGGTTAATACAAGTGCTGCCATAGCTTCAACTATGGGTACTGCTCTAGGAACAACACATGGATCATGTCTTCCTTTTCCTTGTTGTTCAATAAGTTTGCCTTTATTATCTAGAACTTCTTGTTTCTGTATTAAAGTTGCAACAGGCTTAAAAGCAACTCTAAAGTAAATATCCATACCATTACTAATACCACCCTGAATTCCTCCTGAAAGATTCGTTTTGGTTGAACCATCTTCATTGTATAAATCATTATGGTCGCTTCCTTTCATTTTTGCACCACAAAAACCACTACCATATTCAAAACCCTTAACAGCATTAATTGACAACATAGCTTTTCCTAAATCAGCATGTAATTTATCAAAAACCGGTTCTCCAAGTCCAATAGGAACATTTTGTATTACACATGTTATTGTTCCACCAACTGAATCACCTTGTTTTTTTATTTCCTTAATATAGTTTTCCATTTTTAATGCTGATTCTTCATCAGGACAACGAACAACATTATTATCTATTTTAGAAAAATCTAAATCTTGATAGGGTTTATCAATGCATATTTCTCCAACCGAAGAAACAAATGCTGAAATTTTTATTTGAGAAATAATCTGCTTTGCAATAGCACCGCCAACTACTCTACAAGCAGTTTCTCGAGCAGAGCTTCTTCCTCCTCCTCTATAATCTCTTATTCCATATTTTTTTTCATAAACATAATCAGCATGACTAGGTCTATAAGTGTTTTTTATTTCTGAATAATCTTTTGATTTCTGATTAGTATTTAAAATAGAAAAACCAATTGGTGTTCCTGTAGTAATTCCTTCAAAAATTCCGGAATGAAAAATAACATCATCTTCTTCTTTTCTTTGTGTTACAATCGAAGATTGTCCCGGTTTCCTTCGTTGCATTTCTTTTTTAATTATATCAAAATTAATTTTTAAACCAGACGGACAACCATCAATAATACCTCCTATTGCGTTACCATGAGATTCTCCAAAAGTTGTTAATTTAAATAGCTTTCCAAAAGTATTTCCTGACATCTTTACTTAAATTGATTGATATAACAAATGTACTTAAATAAATTAAGTTTAAAGTTTATTCAATTAACGTTAGCTAAAATTATTTTAAAATGTAAAACATCTATTTAATTTATAGATTTAATATTTTGAATCAAACTGATATAAAAAATAGACAATAATTTTTAATAATTTATTTATTAAAATGATTTGGCACTATTGTTGTAAATAATGAGTAAATTTGTAAAAATAACTTAATTATGAAAACAAAAATTTTATCGGCTTTTTTACTACTAAGTTTAGTATTTAGCTTAAACGCACAAGAAATTTCTAAAAATGCACTAGGTTTAAGATTAGGTGACAATGATGGTTTTGGAGGTGAAATTACTTACCAAAGAGGTTTGTCAGATAACAATCGTTTAGAGTTTGATTTAGGATGGAGAAACAGCAAGGATGTTGATGCATTTAAAATTGTTGGTTTATATCAATGGGTATGGAATATTGATGGTGGTTTTAATTGGTATGCTGGTGCTGGTGCTGGTGTTGGGAGTTGGAGTTTTAACCAAAATGGTTTTAAAGATAGTGGTTCATTTGTATTAGCTGCTGGAGATATAGGAATTGAATACTTATTTGATTTCCCTCTTCAACTGTCATTAGATTTTAGACCTGAAATATATTTCGGTGGTGATTATGCAGATTTTAGAGATGGATTTGGTCCAGATATTGCTTTAGGTATTAGATACAGATTTTAATCACTTATATAAAAATAAAAAAGTCCCAATATATATTGGGACTTTTTTATTTAACAACAATATTTTTATACTTTGGAATTGATATTATACAAAATGGATGAGTAATAACATTTGTAACATTTGAATGTTTCTCAGGTTTATTTTCTTTTGTTGTTATAAACAAAGTTTTTTCTTTTTTAATTATGGAGTCAACTTGTAAAGAATAACCTCCAGTATTTCTTTCGCCTAAAAAAAGAATACAAACATTATTAGATTTAAAATTCACATTTAATAAATTATCATAATCTGATTCATCTATATTCAATTTTTCTATAACAGTAATATAATCTGTATTATTTTCAATTAAAAGAAATTCTTTGTTTTCAATTGAGGAATTTTGACCTGAATATAAAACTTTATAATTTATTTGAGAATTATTCATACTTGATGAACATCCAATAAAAATCAATGATAAAAACATATAAAAAAACCTCATTATTCTTTTTCTTTTATAGCTTTAAAATATAAATCTTCATAAACAGGCAAAATATTTTTAATATCAAATTTAGAAGCTTCTTTTAAAGCATTTTGTTTAAACTTTAATAACTTATTCTCATCTGACAAAATAGAAATAGCATTATTACTCATGTCTACAATATCACCTACATTACTAAGATAACCTGTAATACCTTCTCTGTTCACTTCTGGTAAACCTCCTGAATTACTGGATATTACTGGCACACCACAAGACATTGCTTCTAAAGCAGCTAGACCAAAACTTTCCGTTTCAGATGGAAGCAAAAACAAGTCTGAGAAACAAAGTATTTTATCTATTTCATTACTATTACCAAAGAAAATTACTTTGTTTATTATACCTAATTCTTCACACAATCTTTCTGCTCCTTCCTTCTCAGGACCTTCACCAACCATCATTAATTTTGAAGGAATTGTTTTTTGAATTTCGAAAAATATTCTTATAACATCTGCAATTTTTTTAACTTTTCTAAAATTAGATATATGTGTAATAATTTTTTCATGATCTTCTGCCATTAATGATCTATGACAAGGAGTGTGTTCATCAAGTCCCTCTTTTTCCATTTCTATAAAGTTTGGAATAACTTGAATTTCCTTTTTAATATCAAATAACCTATAAGTATCATCTCTTAAACTTTCAGAAACACTTGTTACAAAATCAGATTTATTTATACTAAATGTAACTGCAGGCTTATAGTATGGATGATTTCCAACTAAAGTAATATCTGTACCATGTAAGGTTGTAATCATGGGTAAATTAATTCCTTCTTCTGCTAAAATTTGTTTGGCCATATAACCCGCATATGCATGTGGAATTGCATAATGTACATGTAAAACATCAATTGAATGTAATTTAACCATATCAACTAATTTACTAGAAAGAGCTAGTTCATATGGTTGATAATGAAACAAAGGATATTCAGGAACATTAACTTCATGATAAAATATATTTTTATTCAATAAAGCTAAACGAACTGGTTGACTGTAAGTTATAAAATGAATTTCGTGGCCTCTTTTAGCTAATTCAGATCCTAATTCAGTAGCTACTACTCCACTCCCACCAAAAGTAGGATAACAAACAATTGCAATTTTCATTTTTATTTAAATTTTCTCTAAAAATAATTCTTTAAAACGGAACTAAAGACTAATTAATAGTTAAATTATTTCTTAAAAGTAGATTGAAATATCTAAATTCAATCATGTAATAAAGACTATTTGAACCAAAACATATACAAATAGACTTTTAAATATTCTGGAATTGATGTTCTAGTTGATAATATAATTAAAACTATTTAATTATAGCTTCATAAATAACTTGTTGAATGTTTTCTCTAATATTATTTCTTGATAAGTGGTTGGTTTTGGCTTCAGGAAATGTTCTGTTAGATAAAAATATATAAACTATTTCACTTTCAGGATCAGCCCAAGCCATTGTCCCAGTAAATCCTGTGTGTCCAAAACTAGTCAATGAAACACATCCACAAGTAGGTCCTGCATCGCCAAGCTGTGGTTTATCAAATCCAAGCCCTCTCCTATTACCTTCCTTACAGAAATAACATTTATTAAAA
The DNA here is from genome assembly GCA_964559365.1 of uncultured Flavobacterium sp. Classification (GTDB taxonomy): domain Bacteria; phylum Bacteroidota; class Bacteroidia; order Flavobacteriales; family Flavobacteriaceae; genus Flavobacterium. The sequence continues at coordinate 20,423 of CAZLGK010000011.1, read as the reverse complement.
GTATTTAAAGTTTCTTCTGTAAAAAATTGATGTCCACCATATGAACCCTTTTGCAAAAACATTTGCATCATTTTAGCAACGTCTAATGCATTTGAAAACAATCCTGCATGACCAGAAACGCCTCCTTGCATTGCAGCAGCCATATCATGAACATATCCTTGAATAGTTGTATGTCTATAATAATTATCAATTTCCGTTGGAGCAATATAACGCATATCAAATTTTCTTAATGGATTATATGTCAATGACTTTGCTCCTAGCAAGTAGTAAAAATTTTCATATGCTAAAACGTCTAATTTTTTTGATGTCATTCTTTCTAAATATTCTTTCATGAGTATAAAAGAAAAATCACTGTACTTATATTCTTTTTTAGGTAATAACTTACTATCTACAATTACTTTTAGAATAGTATCATTATAATCTCTTCTTAAAAATAAATTTTCAGAAACTTGTATAGGAAATGCAGTAGAATATGTTTTTTTGTAATAAATATCAGAAGGTAGACTAATACTATCTAGAGTTGCTTTATAAAATGGCTCCCATGGTTGAAGTCTTGCTTGGTGTGTAAGTAAATCTAAAAAAGTAATATTCTCTTTATTTGAACCTTTGAAAACAGGAAGCATTGTACTTAATTTAGTATCTAACTTAATTTTTCCTTTTTCAAACTGAACCATTAAATTAGGAAGTGTAGACAAAATTTTTGTTAATGATGCAACATCATACAAATTAGTATTTTCAACTTTATCTTTATTCTCATAAGTCATATATCCAAAAGACTTTTGATAAACAACAACTCCTTTCCTAGCAACAATAATTTGTGCACCAGGAGTCATTTTATTTGAAATTGCATAATTAGCAATAGTATCAATTTTTGAAAGAATTTTAGAACTCATTCCAACATTCTCTGGCATACCAAATGATAATCTATTTAATTTTTGTGTTATTACTCCATCGTTAACATTAAAATTATTATTTATGGAAACAGGTAATTTTCCTTTAGCACTTTTAGAACCAAAAATAATATCAGCTGCTGTTATTTGAGCAAAATCGTTATTTTGATAAGCTAAAATAAGTCCTTCAATTCCAGAAAAGTTCTTAATATTCAATAAAGAATAAGGTTTTGTAAAAAAGGTAACTATGGTTTTGTTTTGTTTTGAAATACGGTCAATCCAAAGTAACTCTTTAAAACTTAAATCGTGATTTTTCCATGCACCATCAGTTTTGTGGTAACCAATAATTACTTTAGTATACTCTTCTAAAGCAACCAATAAATCATCTAAATTATCAGATTTTATTTCAGTTACATCAGTATATTTATTTAATGATTTTATAAAAGTATCTGAATAGTCATTTCCGATACTTACAAAGGCTATTCTTTCCTTTTCAATTTTTTTTACTGGAATTATTTTATCTTTATTGGTAAGAACAGTAATAGCATTTTCATATAAATCATAATTTAAAGCATCATATTCAGGCTTATTTAAATCGTCAATAAGGTTTAAAGTTTCAATAGGTTTATATTTGTCTAAACCTGCTTTAAACTTATAATTCAATATTTTTTTTACTGAAAATGCAATTCTTTCTTCAGTTAGTTTTCCTTCTTTGAAAGCCTCTTTAAATTTTTCAACCGCTAAGGGAACATTTTCAGCAAAAAGTAAAATATCATTTCCGGCTAAGAGAGCTTCTAAATCTATATCACCAGGTTGTTTAAAATTGCTAGCGCCTTTCATATTAAGAGCATCAGTAAAAATCAAACCTTTAAATCCTAGTTCGTTTTGTAAAATATCAGTTACAACATTATAAGAAATTGAAGTTGGGTATCCTTTTCGAGATTCTAAACTAGGAACATCTAAATGAGCAACCATAATGCTCGATAATCCATTTTTAATTAGCTCTTTATAAGGATAAAGTTCTACATCATCAATTCTGTTTTTATCAAAATTAACAACTGGTAAAGTATGATGAGAATCAGATGCAGTATCACCATGACCCGGAAAATGTTTTGCTGTAGCAAATAAGCCTTCACTTTGAAAACCTTTTATTAAAGCAACTGCACGTTTAGCAACATTAAATTTATCTTCTCCAAAAGATCGATTACCAATAATAGGGTTTTTAGGATTTGTGTTTATATCAACTACAGGAGCAAAATTAAAATGAATTCCCATACGTTTAGATTGTTGCCCCATTTGTTGCCCCATTTTTTGAATAAGAGACATATTTTGAACAGCTCCGAGTGTCATGTTCCAAGGATATCGATAGGTTGAATCTAAACGCATACTTAATCCCCATTCAGCATCAATACCAATAAATAGAGGAACTTTAGATTTTGCTTGATACCTGTTAGTTAAAATTGCTTGACGAACGGGACCTCCTTGAAAAAAAATTAAACCACCAATTTTGTAATTAGAAATTAATTCATCGATAGATTTATTATGTGCTTCGTTTTTGTTTGAATAGGCTGCAACCATAAATAACTGCCCTACTTTTTCTTCAAAAGTGAATTGATTGTAAATACTGTCAACCCATTTATTTTGAATAATAGTAGAATTATCCTGAGATAAAACTAATTGTGTAAAAAGTAAAAATGTTATTATATATCGCATTCCAATATTATATTTAAAAAAAACATCATTAGTAATAATGATGTTTTTAAAATTTTTATTGTACAAATTTAAAAAAATCTATTATGCCAACTTTCGCTAGCTGGAACTTCCCAAAAATCTTGCCATTCTTCAATAGTATTTACTAAATTATTGTAAACAATTGTAGATGGAGAAACGGATTTTGCTTTTGCCATTTTCTTAAAATCAATCAATGATTTATATGTAATGTATTCACCTGTTTTGAAAGTTACATTCATTCTATCCATTAAATCAACATTAAATTTTTGTTCTAATAATTGAATAAACTGAACAGAAGCATCAATAGAACAACCTGTAACAGCTTGTACATCTTGATTTACAGCAATTATAATAAACCTTTCGTATTTTAACAAATAAGAAGCTTCTAAACTTTGACCATGAGCAGACCAAGAGTCTATAAAAGATTTTAAAGTTTCGTGTATTTCAGAAATTTCATCTTCAGAAAATTTTCTATCTGATTGATAAATCCAAATACGAGAATGTTTAGGCAATGTTGAAAATTCTACAAACATTATTATTTTTTTATGATATCTGAAACTATTTTATAAGTCACAAATTTTTTAATTTTAGCATCAAACATTTCTAACTCGTAAAAATATACGTCAACCTTATCATTTGGTTTTAAAATGTTTTCTGTAAGTAAAAACGAATTATCAAAATTGTTAAGTAATATAAACTCTTCGGTTTTTCCTGAATCTTCTTTAATAGAAAATGTTATAAATTGATCTGATTTTACTTGAAAAAACTTTCCTGTTACAGAAGGTTCTTCTACAACTTCTTCGACAACTTCATCTTCTGAATATGAATCTTCATCCATATTATTCATTATCAATTTTAAAAAAGAAGGACATTCAGTAGCCATCTTCATTCCAACATCTCTTCCTAATGATTCCATTTTAGCTTCATCAGAAATAACATTTTTACCGTAATATTTTTCAATGTCTTTTTCATATTTTCCAAAGTCTTCTAACATACATAATCCTAGGGTTAATTCTAAATTTTCTTTAGTAATTTCCTTTTTAGTTATACACTCACATGTACCAGCTGAAATTTTACTGATTAATTCCTCTTTTGATAATTTTTGAGCAAAAAATGATTGAGTAATAAATAATAATAAGATAATTTTTTTCATGTTTTAGTTTTAGTTATTTTTTGATTATGTCTGTTACAACTTTATAGGTTAGATACTTATTAATTTTTGCATCAAATAATTCTGATTCATAGTAATAAACATCAACAATATCATTTTGTTTTAATAAATTTTCTATTAATAAAAATGAATTGTCAAAATTATTTAATAAGATGAATTCAACTGTTCTTCCTGATACTTCTTTTATTGAAAAGGTTAAAAATTGATTATAATTAATTTGAAAAATAGTTCCCGTAACTGATGGTTCAACCTCTTCTTCAAAATTAGCAGTATTGTTATTATTGGTTGAATCTTCAAAAGCTATCTTTTTCCTTCCAATATCCATCATACTGCTTGGGCAAAATTTAATCATTTCTAAACCAACTTTAATTCCAAATGCCTTAGCAGACTCTTGATTACTAAAATCAATTAGATCTTTCTGATCAAATTTTGAACGATTCTTTTGATAACTTTCTAACACACATAATCCAAATATAACTTTGTAATCATCATATGAAGTAGTTTCTGTATTTACATTTTTATTTGCTATACATTCACAAGTTTCCTGAGCAATTGTTGCCATTAAAACATCTTTTTTTTGAGCAAAAGAAATTTGTGATAGCAAAAACAGAAAAAAGATTTTTTTCATACAATTATAAGTCTTGAGCATTAGCAATCAATTCTGCAACATCCAATACTTTAACAGAAGATTCTTTTTCTTTAAACTTAACTCCATCAGTCATCATAGTATTGCAAAAAGGACAACCTGTAGCAATAATTTCAGAAGTAGTTTCAATAGCATCTTCAGTTCTTTCTACATTAATATCTTTGTCTCCTTTTTCAGGTTCTTTAAACATTTGTGCTCCACCTGCTCCACAACATAGTCCATTTGCACGAGAACGTTTCATTTCTACTAATTCAGCATCTAATTTTTGAATTAAATCTCTAGGAGCTTCATAAACATTATTAGCTCTACCTAAATAACACGGATCGTGAAAAGTGATTTTTTTACCTTTAAACTGTCCTCCTTCAATAGTCAATCTACCATCATCTAAAAGAGATTTTAGAAATTGTGTATGATGAACAACTTCATATTGTCCACCTAATTCAGGATATTCATTTTTAAGGGTGTTAAAACAATGAGGACAAGCTGTAACAATTTTCTTTACTTCATAAGCATTCATAACTTCAATATTAGTCATTGCTTGCATTTGAAATAAAAATTCATTTCCAGATCTTTTTGCAGGATCACCAGTACAAGATTCTTCAGTACCTAATACCGCAAAAGGAACATTTGCTCTATTTAATATTCTAACAAATGCTTTTGTAATTCTTTTAGCTCTATCATCAAAACTTCCAGCACAACCTACCCAAAATAAAACTTCTGGTTGTTTACCTTCAGCCATCATTTCTGCCATAGTAGGCACAATTAAATTTTCAGCCATTCTATCTTTATATTTTTGGATTATTTAACCCGATTTTAAAATGTTTTATTTAGTTATGTTCATCATCAAATACCTGAATAGTAACTTCTTTATCTACCAAATCAGTAAACTTACCTCTATATCTTGTTGCTTTTACTAAATGATTATCAATCCAATGATAATTTCCTCCTCTTGGTTTACCCATAACCATTCCATGAAATTTAAATCCATGTTTGTTCAACCAATTTTCTGTAACTGCTCTATGCTCTTCAGTTCTTGAAGTAAAAAAACAAATTACATGTCCTTCGTCATACCATTTATTTAGTGTTAATAAAGCATCCGGATAAACTTCTGCAGTTGCCATTCTTTCTGGTTCTTCATTAGGAATATCATCACAAATTGTTCCATCAATATCAATCAAATAGTTTTTAATCCCTTTCGGTAAAACAGGACTTAAAAGTTCTCCATTTTCAGATATAACTTGCAACTTGTTTTCAATTTCTTCTTTTTTCATTGTAATATATTGTAGTTGTGTTGTTGTGTAATTAATATTTAATTCTCTGATTTCCAATTCAAACGATCCATTTGATTGTATTGCCATGGAGCACCATTATTTTCTATATTAGTCATCATATTATTCAATTCCATTGGTGCTGCACTTTGCTCCATTACTAAATAACGTCTCATATCCATAATGATTGATAATGGACTTATATTTACAGGACATTCTTCTACACATGCATTACAAGACGTACAAGCCCATAGTTCTTCAGGAGTAATAAAATCGTTTAATAATGATTTTCCATCATCTACAAAAACACCTTTATTAGCATCAATATTTTTACCAACTTCTTCTAAACGATCACGAGTATCCATCATAATTTTTCTTGGTGAAAGTTTTTTACCTGTTTGATTTGCAGGGCAAGATGATGTACATCTACCACATTCTGTACAAGTATATGCGTTAAGCAATTGAACCCAATTTAAATCTTGTACATCAGAAGCTCCAAACTTAGCTGGAACATTGTCTGGGTTTGAAGGTGCAGCAAAAGGGTCTGCTGATGGATCCATCATCATTTTAACTTCATTTGTAACACTTTCTAAATTATCAATTTTACCTTTAGCATTTAAATCAGCAAAATAAGTATTTGGAAAAGCCAATAATATATGTAGATGTTTTGAATAATAAAGATAATTTAAGAATACTAAGATTCCTGATATATGTAACCACCATGCAGTTCTTTCAATTATATGAAGTGTACCTTCCGAAAATGAAGAAAATAATGGAGCTAAAAATTGAGATACAATGTTACCCGACTGCATTTCTTGAAAATTCAAATCTGTTGCATTCATAATTAAGAATAAGGACATTAAAACAATTTCAAAGTATAAAATATAATTTCCATCATTTTTTGGAAAACCTTCCATTTCTGGTTTCCAAAACCGTTGAATTTTTACGACATTTCTTCTAGTCCAAAATATTACAACTGCAACCAAAACTAAAAAAGCTAGGACTTCAAACGAACCAATTAAAATATTATAAGTAATTCCTAAAAAAGAAAAGACTCTATGAGTTCCGAATAATCCGTCAATAATAATTTCAAGAACTTCTATATTTATAATAATAAAACCAATATATACTATTATATGTAAAATTCCAGAAACTGGTCTTTTTACCATTTTAGATTGTCCTAATGCAATCATTGCCATATTCTTCCATCTCTCAGAAGAATTGTCTTTTCTGTCAATATCTTGACCTAAATTGATATTTCTAATTAGTTTTTTTACATTATTTGCAAAATAACCAGCTCCAATTACTAAAATTACAGCAAATAAAATATTATCTAAATAACTCATAGTATATAATAATTAGTCTTTTTTAGTTTCTATAGTTTGAATAGTTTCTTTAGGCTCAACATATGGTTTGTTTTTTTTACCAAATAAAGAAACATTAATATAACGAGTAGGATTTAATCTTAAATCTTGTAAAAGTAATCCAAGCTCTTTTGATGTCTTCGTAAAATTAGTATACATTGCCTCATCCTTCATTAATTTACCCATTGTACCATTTCCTTGCTCCATATCTGCTAAAAGCTTATCTACATTTGCTAAGGTTTTTTCTAAATTTTTAATCGTTTGTGCAAAATTAGCAGACGATAAAGAATCTGAAATAGTTGCAAAATTAGCAACTGTTTTATCTAAGTTAGTAATTGTTCCATCTAACTTAGTTTTATTGTTTGCCAATAAGTCGTTAATACTTTTTGAAGCTCCACTAAACTCTGTAATAGTTTTATTTAATTCAGTAATAGAGTTTTTTAAATTTGCTTTACCTTTTTCATCAAGAACTTCATTTACACCTGAAAATAAAGCGTTTGCATTATCCAATAATTTAACGACTTTATCTTTTAAAGGTTCTATTTGTTCTGCCAAAGCATCTGTCAAACCTAATTTAGTAGATGATTTTAAATAATCACCTGATTCTACTACTTGGTTATCAGCGTCATTAGGCAAAATAATGATCTCTTTACCTCCAAGAGGAGATGAGCCAACTAATTCTGCAATACTTGATTTTGAAATTGGATAATTTGAGGTAATAGACAATTCAACTAAGACTTTTTTATTCTCAAGAAAATTATATGAATTTACTCTACCAACAGTAACTCCTTTTAGTCTTACAGATGATGATGGTTCTAGACCTTCAACTGAATCGTAAACCACGTAAATTTTTTTACTTGTATCAAATAAATTTTTACCTTTTAGAAAGTTGTAACCCCAATAAAATAATAATACTGACGATATAACTAATATAGCTGTTTTAATCTCTCTTGTTAATTTCAAAATTTTCTATTTTAAACAAAAATAAAACATTATTTTATTTAATTGCCTCCGAAAGGCTAATTTTTACTCCATCTTTATAAGCTACTACAAAAGCAGATGTGTAACCTTTATCTTTTGCTTCAGATAATCTTAATTTTATTTCATCATAACTATTTTCATTTCCATAAAAATATTTATAAAGTTTTCCTGATTGTTCAATTGAAACAGAATTTAAACCTTTAAAATTTGAAGGAGAAGTTTTTAATTTCGAACTACTTGCAGAAATTTGAACTTTAAAAACAATTCCATTGTTTGAAACTGTTTTTTCTTCATTTGTTGGCCTAACATCTTCTTTATTTAATTCTAGATTTAAGTTTTCATTTGAACTTTGAATATAATATTCTTTTTTATATGAAAATATTGCATCAGCAATTGCTTTAGCAATTTTATCTTGTCCATTATCTGAATTTAGAAATTTACCCTCTTCAACATTTGACACAAAACCAATTTCAATCAGTACACTAGGCATATATGATGCGTCTAAAACCCATAAAGGAGCTTGTTTAACACCTCTATCCTTTCTATTTAAAGTCTTGGTAAAGTTTTCTTGAACTTTAGCTGCAAGGTCAATACTTTGATTTAAATATTCTTCTTGTAATATTTTCAAACCAATTAAAGTTTCTGGTTTATTTGGATCAAAACCATTATATTTTTCTTTATAATCCTTTTCTAATAGAATTACAGAGTTTTCACTTTTTGCGACATCTAAATTAGTAGTACTTCGAGTAAGTCCCATTACAAATGTTTCTGTACCATAAGGTCCAAAACTCTTTACACCATTACAATGTATAGATACAAATAAATCTGCATCTGCTTTATTCGCGTTATTTGCTCTATCTTTTAGTTCTACAAAAACATCTGTTTTTCTAGAATATATAATTTCAATTTCTGAATCTTTATTAAGCAACTCACCAACTTTTAAAGTTGTTGCTAAAGCAATCTTCTTTTCTATGTTTCCATGATAAACCGTTCCATAATCTTTACCACCATGACCTGCATCTAAAACAATTTTAAATTTTGATTTAGTTTGTGCTTGAAATTGGCTAGAAAAAAAGAATGAAATACCTAAAAGAAAAACTTTAAAAAAGTAGTTTTTGATTGAATTCATATTATTTGTTTTTACGAGCATCGTTATAATTATATTAAAATCTTATTTTTGCAAAAAAATATATGTAAGTTTGACACTTCAAAAAGTGAGCCAATTTTTACAAAAATACTATTATTAGCATTGCATACAAAGTTATTTCATATCGTTTTATTAGCTTTTTTTCTAACAATTGGAATGTTACACTCTTATTCTCAAGAAATACCTGAAAATAAAAGTATTAGTGTTAACGAATTAAACACTGATGTAACTAAAATATCTATAAAAAAAGATTCTATAAAAAAGAAAAAAAATATTTTAGAAGACATTGTTAAAAGAAAAGCTGTTGACTATGAAAAAATGGATCAAGTAAAAAAACAGCTTACTTTATATAATCAAGCAGAACTTTACTATACAGATATTGAGTTAAAATCAGGAATCATTGTTTTGGACTACGAAAAAAATGAAGTTTATGCAGGAAGAATTAAAGATACTGCTGGAAATTATACTCAATATCCAGTCTTTAAACAAGGAAATAATATTATTGAACCTGATTCTATTCGTTTTAATTTTAAAACAAAAAAGGCTTTAGTTTGGAATTCAAGAACCAAACAAGGCGAAATGAATGTTAAAGCTGAAATTTCTAAAAGAGAAAATGATTCTGTTTATTTTATGAAAAATGCCAGAATTACAACTTCTAAAAACATTGATGATCCTGAATATTATTTTTTAATTAGAAAAGTAAAATTTGTTCCAAAGAAAAAAGTAGTTGCAGGATTAACAAATCTAGTTATTGCAGATGTACCAACACCTATAGGATTACCTTTTGCATATTTTCCTATGACAGAAGAAAGTACATCTGGTTTTATAGTTCCTACTCCAGGACAATCAAATAGACAAGGCTATTTCTTACAAAATGGTGGTTATTATTTTGCTTTAAGTGATTATTATGATTTAGCAGTTTTAGGAGATTATTATACTAATGGAAGTTACGGATTACGCCTTGAAAGTAGTTACGCCAAACGTTACAAGTTTAATGGTAGAGTTAATTTTAGGTTTGAAAATAATATTCAAGGTGAAAAAGGATTTCCAGACTATGTTAAATCTAGACAATATAATATTCAATGGTCACACAGTCAAGATACAAAAGCATCATCAAATTCAAGATTTTCTGCTTCTGTAAATTTAGGGAGTAGCCAATATTTTAGACAATCTGTAAATTTAGCTAATGTGGGTTCTGGATTAAATAATAATTTAAGTTCATCAGTATCTTATCAAAAAACATTTCAGACTGTACCACAAGTAAACATTTCACTTTCTGCAACACACAATCAAAACACAAATACCGAAATAATTAACTTAACACTTCCTACTCTTCAAGCGAGTGTAGACCGTATTTTCCCTTTTGCTCCTAAAGACGGAATTAAAAAGGGGTTTATTAAAAACATTAACTTTCAGTATAACTTAAGAGGAGAAAATAGAGTTTCAACTATAGATTCTTTATTTTTTAAACCTCAAATGTTTAGAGACGCTAAATCTGGATTTCAACATAGTATTCCTCTAAGTACTAACTTTAAAATATTTAATTATTTTAGTGTAACCACGACTGCGAGTTATAATGAAGTATGGACTTTTAACACCATTGATAAATATTTTAGTACAACTGAAAACAAAGTTATAACAGAGGATTTAAAAGGGTTTGACAGTTTTAGAACATATAACTTTAGTGCAAGTATAGGAACTACTGTTTACGGAACTTTTAAATTTGGAGAGAATAAAAAGATTCAAGCAATAAGACATGTAATGCGCCCAGGAGTATCATATGGCTATACACCAAGCTTTGAAAAATATTATGATTCTTATGCTATTGATGCAACAGGAAATACCTATCAAGACTTTACTAGATTTGAAGGAGGTTTATTTGGTTCACCTGGTTTAACTAATTCAAATAATTTAGGTTTTTCATTAAGTAATACTTTTGAAGCAAAAGTAACTGATAAAGAAAATAAAGATGGTACACCTAAAAAGGTAATGCTATTGAATAATTTAAATTTTTCTGCAAGTTATAACATTGCAGCAGATTCATTAGCTTGGTCTCCAATGCGAGTTAGTGGTGGAACACAATTCTTTAAAAACAAAATGAATGTTAATTTTGCTACCACTTTAGATCCCTACGCCATTGACAATTCAGGAAGAAGAATTGAAACCTGGAATGTAAATAATGGTGGAAGTTTGTTTAGAATGACTAGTGCTAACATGACATTAAACTATTCATTTTCTAGTAATGACACTAAAAAATCGAATACCTCTGAACAAACTTTACAAAACGGAGGAAGAAATGATGATTTATTTGGAACTGGAGTTGATTTAAGTAATAACAATCAAAGTCTTTTTAATAATAATGATGATGAAGACGAAAAGAACAGTAAGGACGGAAACGAATGGTATAATACAGAACTTCCATGGGATTTAAATGTTGCCTATTCAGTTACTTATAACAATAGTAATCGACAAAATGAAATTTCATCAAATTCATTAATGATGTCTGGAAATATTGAATTAGCCCCTAGATGGAAAGTTGGATTTTCATCTGGATATGATTTAAAACAACAAGGTGTAACATTTACACAATTACGTTTTGAAAGAGATCTAGAAAGTTGGCGAATGAGTTTTAACTGGGTTCCATATGGACCAAATAGTTATTGGGGATTCTTCATTGGAATTACGTCATCAATGTTAAGCGATATTAAATGGGAAAAACGTCAGTTACCAGATAGAGTCTTTCGTTAAAATTAACTAACTTATATACAAACTCAAATGAAAAAAATAATTTTCACAGAAAACGCACCAGCTCCTATTGGTCCTTATAATCAAGCAGTATTAGTAGATAAAACATTATATACTTCTGGACAAATTGCTATTGATCCAAAAACAAGTGAATTGGTCTTAGATACTATTGAAAATGAAACTAAACAAGTTATGGAAAATATGAAAGCAGTATTAAAAGCTGCTGATATGGATTTTAACGATGTTTTTAAAACTACCATTTTTATAAGTGACATGAATAATTTTGCGAAAATAAATGCTGTTTATGGTGCTTATTTTGACGAAAAAACCGCTCCTGCTAGAGAAACAGTTGAAGTGGCTTGTTTACCTAAAAATGTAAACGTTGAAATTTCTATGATTGCTTGTAAATAACTTGTAAAAAATATAAAAGGACCATTCTTAAATTTAAGAATGGTCCTTTTTTTATATATCTATGATATAATTTATTTAATCTAGCAACAATGCGTTCATTAATAATTGTGCAGTTGCTTCATTTGTCGCTAAAGGAATATTGTGTACATCACAAATACGTATAAGCATAGAAATATCTGGCTCATGTGCATGACTCGAATTTGGGTCTTTAAAGAATAAAACCATTTTCGTTTTGCCCTCTGCTACTCTAGCTGCAATTTGAGCATCGCCACCTAATGGACCAGAAAGCATTTTCTTTACCTTAATTCCAACTGACTCAACTTTGCTACCAGTTGTTCCTGTTGCTATTAACTTAATGTTTTCTTCAATAAGAATGTGTTTGTTTTTATTTAAAAACTGCACCATGTCGGCTTTTTTACCATCATGAGCAATTACCGCAATTTCCATTTTTTTAATCATCAATTATGCATTTAAAACATGATAGTTAATTAAGCCTTCCATAGGCTTTTTATATACATTACCTAATTGTAATCCGTGAAAACGTAATGCTTCTTCTAATTCTTTTTTTAAATAAAAAGCAATAGAACCTATAAAATGTACAGGAACTTCTTTAGCATTTTCAAACTGTAAAATATAATGTTTAATAAACAATTCTATTTCTTCATTAATGTATTTCTTGCAAAATTCTGTCTCTTTGTTTTCAATTAAAAACTTTGCAAAAGAAGCCAAATACGCATTCGGATTAGCTTCTTTGTACAATTTGTTTTTTATAAAATCGGCATCTAAGTTGTATTCATCTTCAAGTTTTACTCTTAATTCAAGAGGCATTTCATTAAAGTAATAACCTCTTATAATATGTCTTCCAAAACGATTTCCACTACAATCATCCATAGCTATATATCCTAAAGACTGTACTTTTTGATGTAAAACTTCTCCATCAAAATAACTACAATTAGAGCCTGTTCCAAGTATGCAAACTATAGCTTTTTCACCTTTTGGAGTTGTCCCATAAACAGCCGCGAAAGTATCTTCATACACTTGGACTTCTGCATTTTGAAAATAATTTTGTAATAATTCTTTTAAGAATAACTTCATTCTATCGGTTCCGCAACCAGCACCATAAAAGAATACACTTGAAACTATATTTTTATTAGTTGAAATTGAATCAGCAGCATTTAAACGCTCAATAATTTCATTTTCAGTTAAAACTTCTGGATTTAAACCTAATGTTGCAGCTAAAAAAAGCACTGAACCATCATTATCTACTGCAATCCAATCGGCTTTTGTAGAGCCGCTATCAACTAATAATTTCATTTATTTTAAATTAGAAATATGAATAGATAAATCTACTAATTTACTTGAATAACCGTATTCATTATCGTACCAAGAAACAATTTTGAAAAAAGTACTGTTTAAACCAATTCCTGCTTTTGCATCAACAATTGAAGTTCTTGGGTCAGAATTAAAGTCAGTTGAAACAACATCTTCTTCAGTATAACCAAGAATTCCCTTCATTGAAGTTTCAGACGTTTTCTTTAAAACCGCCATAATTTCTTCGTAAGTCGTTTCTTTAGCAACTTTTACTGTTAAATCTACTACCGAAACATCAGCTGTAGGAACACGCATTGCCATTCCTGTTAACTTTCCATTTAATTCTGGAATAACTTTTCCTACTGCTTTTGCAGCACCAGTTGAAGCTGGAATAATATTTAATAACGCTGAACGACCGCCTCTGAAATCTTTCTTAGAAGGACCATCAACAGTTAATTGAGTTGCTGTAGTTGCATGAATAGTTGTCATTAAAGCTTCAACTATCCCAAAGTTATCATTGATTACTTTTGCTAACGGTGCTAAACAGTTTGTAGTACATGAGGCATTTGAAACAATTGTATCAGAAGCTTTTACATTTTCGTGATTTACACCCATTACAAACATAGGAGCATCTGCAGATGGAGCTGAAATAACTACTTTTTTTGCACCTCCGTTAATATGGTATTGTGCTTTTTCTAAAGTGGTAAAAATTCCAGTACATTCGGCAACGATATCTGTAGACACTTCGTCCCATTTTAAATTATTTGGGTCTTTTTCAGCAGTTACTCTTATGTGTTTGTTATTTACATATAACTTTCCTTCTTTTACTTCCACATCACCTGCGAATTTTCCATGTACAGAATCATATTTTAATAAATAAGCTAAATGATCTACATCTAATAAATCGTTGATAGCTACCACTTCAATATTATCCCTATTTATAGTTTCTCTTAAAACTAATCTTCCTATTCTACCGAAACCGTTGATTCCTAATTTAATTTTTGACATTTATTTTTTTTAAATTGTTAATTTGCTTGACTAGTTGTGTGTTTATCGTAGCAATTTTACAATGAAATTATGTTGACATTATGTCTGACACTCTTATTAATTCTTGATCTATTTCAAAATGACCTTTAATGGCTTGTTCTAGAGGAGTTAAAACAATTTTGTCATTTAATATTCCTGCCATATAGTTTGATTTTCCTTCTAATAATGCTTCAACCGCTTTAACACCTAGTCTTGATGCTAAAACTCTGTCAAAACATGAAGGTGCACCACCACGCTGCATGTGTCCTAATACAGAAACTCTTACGTCATATTCTGGTAAATTTTGATCAACATAATCCTTAAGTTCAAATACATTTTTCCCTGTTTTGTCCCCTTCAGAAACAACGACTATACTTGAAGACTTACCAGACTCTTTACTTCTTTTTAAAGATTCTAATAATCGTTCTAAACCTAAATCTTCTTCAGGAATTAAAATTTCTTCTGCTCCTGCTCCAATTCCTGTATTTAATGCAATATGTCCGGCATCTCTACCCATTACTTCCACAAAGAAAAGTCGGTTATGAGAACTGGCTGTATCTCTAATTTTATCAATTACTTCAACTACTGTGTTTAAAGCAGTATCGTAACCTAAGGTATGACTTGTTCCAAAAATATCATTATCAATAGTCCCTGGAATACCCATAACTGGAAAATTGAACTCTTTGTTGAAAATTTCAGCTCCCGTAAAAGAGCCATCGCCACCAATAACTACTAATGCATCTACATTTGCAGCTTTTAAATGATTGTATGCATTTTTTCTACCTTCAGGAGTCATAAATTCTTTTGAACGAGCAGATTTTAAAATTGTCCCCCCTTTATTGATGATGTTGTTTACAGAACGAGGCCCCATTTCTTTAAAATCACCTTCTATCATTCCTTGATATCCTCTATAAATTCCTAAACAATTAATGTTATGATATGCACAAGTTCTTACAACTGCACGAATTGCAGCATTCATACCCGGTGAGTCTCCTCCAGAAGTTAATACCGCTATTTTTTTAATATTTGTTGCCATGTTTTGTAATATGTGTAAATTTAAAAAGGTTTTAAGAATAACTAGTCAATTTCTGGAACTTTTAATGGTTCTTTTTCATTTTCTGGAACAGTTTTCTTTCTTGGTTCTTGTGTCCAATTCATATAATCTGGAGAGAATTCAGAGTCATCTGGTAAATCAGTAGGTTCCTTTGAATTACTTTCCGTTTGTTTTTTTCTTTTTTTGAATATTTTTTTCAGCATTTCTCCAAATGTATCAAAATCGATACTGTATGTCAAACCAATTCCTTGTGTATATCCAATATTACCACCAATATTATAATTTAAATCATTTTCTCTATTAAAAACATGAGCTTGTAAAGATCCATCTTCATTTAATTCCATTTGAATTTCAAGATTTCCGACTAATACAGATTGTGAAACACCTCCAACAGGAACTCCTACTTTACCATTAATTGATATTTTATCATTTAACTGAGTGTTTAATGTGACTCCTAATCTATCAGAAATTTGATTAACTCTATCACCTTGGCTATAATCTAATCCAAATTTAAGCATACTATCTTCATCTGCAAATATGTCACTAAGAATAGCACTTACACGTTCAAATAAAGGTCCATAAGCGACATTCCCAGCATTTTCAGCAGTCATAAAAGAACCTGTTGAAAGTAATGCCATTGCTTGAGTTTGTCTTGTATCTTTATTTTGAAGACGATAATCAATTTCACTTTTCAAAACTGAACTTACATTTGGAAAATCAATATTAAAATCGGGTTGAGGATCGTTAATAGTTCCATTCAAAACAATAGACACGTTTGTAGAAACTTTTTTATTAAAGGTTGCACTTTCTAATAATAAAGCTGGGTTAGCTTCAGTATTGTAAATTGCTTCCAAATTAAGATTAGCACCTAATGGGTCACCTTCCCAACGAATAGTTCCACCTTTTTTAACGTAGAATTTTTTATCAATTAAACCTCCATATTTAAAATTATATTCTCCTTCTTCAACAATGAAATCACCGTACATTAGAAATTTACCTAAAGTATTTATTTCTATATGCATAGATCCATATCCACTCCCATTCATAGAATGTCCAGAATCTCTATTCAAAATAATTTCTATATTAGCATTAGTATCAATATCAAAATCTAAATCTAACTCTAAACCTTGATACTTATTTTTTTCAATTTTATTTTCTCTTTTGATACTATACTTTTCTTTTTCAGAAACAAAATTTAAAAAAGAATTATCTCCCATTGATTCTGAATCATTTACAGGGATTTTAATTTTAGTGCCTTTTTCTGAAGCACCACTTACTTTAATTACTAATGCATTGGTAGGACCTTTCACAGTTGCATATCCATTCATAAATGCAGTACCAAAATAATATGCATCTTCACTGTCTTTTGTATCTAAAGCTAATAAATTTTTTGATTTAACTTCTAAATCAATTTCCCAGTCTGCAAATACATCATGTCTAACATTACCTTGTAAAGAACCTTTTGTTTTGAATTTATCATCAGTAACTTCAATATTCCTAAATATAAATTGATGTTCAGTAACGTCAATAATTGCATTTTTCTCAAAATTATAATTAACATTCAAATAAGGAACCCTAACACCAGATTCATTTAAATATAATCGTCCATCTATTTCAGGTTGTAATAGAGAACCCCCAATTGTTGCTCTTCCTGTTGCATTTCCTCTTACGTCTGACAAAATAGAACTTAATAGAGGTCCAAATGAACTTATATCAAACTTGTTAAGGCCAGCCTCTAAATTTAATTCTGATTCTTGATTAGAATAATCTAAATTTCCTAATAAAGTAAAACTTATATTTTCGTCTTGCTCTATTTTAGAGTCAATAAAAAATTTATTAAAATCTTTATTTCCTTTTATATTGAAATCTAAATCACCTAATAAGTATCCATTTATTTTTAAACTATCAATATTAATTTGAGACTCTGGATTGTATATTAAATTATTTTGGACATATTTTATTTTTCCATTTAAGTTTCCGTCAAACTTTAAACTATCAATTGAAGGCGTAATTTTATTAACATCAATATCTTTAAAACTTAAATTTAAATCTTTGTAAGTTGAATCTTTTAATCTTCCATAAAAGTTCATTTTCTGATTATCATGAGACAGAGTAAAATCAAGGAAATCAAAATTTGATAATTTTTTATCAAAAACTATTTTATTATCTTTTTCTTCGTCTTCATTAATAAACCAAATGTAATCTTTAAAATTAAGCTCTGATTTTTTAAAACCAACAACTGAATTTTTATTTTCATCAATTGTATGGTATAAGTTTAAATCGTATTTATCGTTATTTTTTTTACCTCCTTTAAACTCTGTTCTAACAAATAGAGTATCATTCATGGTTATATTTATTAAACTAAAATCAGTAATTTTATAGTTTTTGTTTCTTACAGAATCCATTACTATATAGGTATTATATAAAGGATTCTTATTATCAATATCTATTTTAATATTGTCGAAGTAATTTTCAAACGCTATTACTTTAGGAGCTGTAAAATCAAACTCAAACTTTCCTTCATCTGCATTTATTTTACCCTTAAACTTTGTGTTTTCAGAAATAGAAACATCTGGAATAAATATGTCTATTATCTTATTATGAACCGAAAACTCAAATTCTAAATACTGATCTGGCTTAAGTTCGTTTGGAGAGTAGTTTGCATATAAACTTCCTACAGCATTTTCAACTATTTTTTTTACTTCCTCAATCCTGAATTTACCAATAACTTGACCTGAAATTATATCTGGTGAATTTACACTAATAGTCCTTACTCTATCTTCATCAAAACTAGAGGTTAATTGAAATTTATCAAAAACATAATGCTCTTTGTCATTTAAATAAGATGCACTATTAACATTTAAAACTCCTTCTAAGTCGTCAAAATTATTTCCTTTAGCAGAAAGAGTAACATTTCCTTTAAAAATAGATATAGAATCTACTGTAGAAAAATTCAATGCAGTTAAATCAATATAATCAATATGTGTAGAAAAATTATAATTTTTAACTTTAGAACTTAAATCAACTAAACCATTAAAATCTAATCGTAAATTAGGGTCGTTACTATTTAAATATCCTTCAAAATAAGGCATTTTCATAGTTCCGTCAATTTCAATATTAGAATAATTATATTTATTGTAATACAATTTATCAATATTTCCTTTAATCTTAGTATTTAAATATTTTTCATTAAAACCTTTTCCATCAACTTCAACTTGTAAGGTTGCAGTTCCTAAATCTTTTTGATTTAAAAAGCTCCCTACATTAAAATTTTCTAAAGCAATATAGCCTTGATACGATGCATTATCAATATTATCAATGTTTTGAAGAGATAAATCACTATCAATTACGCCAAGAAAAGAGGTTAAATAAACCTTTGAATTAATAAAAGTACTTGTTAATTCAACTTCTCCATTTAAATCTATATTACCTAACTTCTTTAAATTTGTTGGTAAATTATCGCCTAAGATTCTTGGTAGAATATGATTTAATTTATCGTAACTTGATGACAGATTATCAAAATCACCCTTTATATAAAAAGATTTTTGTTTATCAAAAAGATATTTAAAATTTACATTACCTATAATTTCAGAATGATAAATATCTGTTAACTTTAAATTATGCGTAGTAAAATCATTTAACGTTCCTATAAGATGAGTATCAATAAAAAACTTATTATCGTTACCAAATTCATTATAAAAATAATTCAAATCATTAGATGCAATAATTGCTTTTTCAAATTGAGCGTCAAAAATTACTTTATTATTAAAATCTGAAAAATCTTCTCTATTGTATTTTAACTCAACTCGACCAATCATTTCAGATTCAAGAGTTGTTGTATTTAAATTTTCTAATAAAATATTAGATTTTGTATACGTAAATTTAGATTTTAAATTTTCTACAAAAAGTCCTCTAAAATCTTTAAAAGATAATTTATTAATATTAGTATATACATTTGGACCTTTAATAAAAAAGTCTTCTATTAATCCGTTAAGCTGACTAAAATCTACGACTTTTGGTATTTCCAAATTATAGTCTGTATATCTAAATCTACTTCTAAATATAGTCATTGAATTAGCTCTCATCCTAAACTTCCCCGAAGAAGGAGAGCCATCATCAAAAGCATCAATGAATCTATCTAGATTAGTATCTTCTTCGCCTTTATATTGTGTTAATTTGCAATCTAAACCATCTAAAACAACATTTCCTAAATAGGGATGTCCATTATCATAAAGTTTTTTTATATCTAAAATGGAAGTATTTAATCTGTTAATATAAAAAAGAGTGTCTTTATGGTGATCTCTAACTAATATATTTTTTAGTTTAACTGAACCAAAAGGAGTAATTCCAAATTTCTGAATAGTAATATTTGTACCAAATTCTTTATTTAACTCATTTGTAGCATATTTACCCAAATAAGTTTGCACAAATGGCAATGAAAAAACAATACTTAAAAGAAGTATTAAAATTAAAATTCCAACAATAATTCGGATGAATATTTTTTTAAATTTTTTGATACTCTATTTTGTTTTAAATTTGTGCTTTGGTCAATGAACAAAAATAATGTTTTTTGTAAGATAACTATATAACTTTTAAGTCAAATTTCGTGCCTATATTTATGAATAACAATAAAATTTACACTTTAGCTATTGAAAGTTCGTGCGATGACACATCTGCA